>JBGQCZ010000131.1:0-10074 GCA_041495645.1 Gemmataceae bacterium
CAGCATCCGGTTTGGTCGTACACCCAGATTATCAACCAGGTCGTTAACAATACTGACAGGATCGCCGCACTTCAGGGCAAGACAATTAGCGGCGGGAAACTGAATCTCTACAAGGCGCTGACCGGCGGACAAGGGCCGACGGACAACGCCGGACCCAAGGTTACCACCGCCGTGTTCTCCGGGACTGCCGCGAACACGTTCGACAAGGTTCGCCTAACATTTGACGAGGCACTAGCCCCGTCATCATTCACCACCGCCGATGCCGTATTGAAGTTCGGCGGTACGGACATCAGCGGTCAGATTACCGGAGTTACCGCGGTTTCCGGGTCTGGCGACAAGCAGTTTGACATCACGTTCGCCAGCCAGTCGGCTATCGGCACTTATTCCATGATCGTTGGCCCCGACATCACCAACGTGTCCGGCAACCTGATGAACCAGAATGGCAACGCCACCAATGGCGAGAATCCCGGCGATCAGTTCACGGCCACCGGAACGATTTCCACTATCACGACGTTTAACTCAACCGACGTGAATAAGACCATCGTCGACTTTGCCACCACCACGTCCGTTTTGAATGTGGGCCAGAACCTGACGATCGGCAAGATCACCGTCAAGATGAACCTCAACCACACTTGGGACAGCGACCTGAAGATCAGCCTCAGATCGCCGGCCGGTACGACCGTGTTGCTGACGAATCGCCGAGGCGGGTCGGGCGACAACTACGCCACGACGATCTTTGACTCGAGCGCTGCCACGTCGATCGCTTCGGGTGTCGCGCCGTTCAACGGCACCTTCCGGCCTGAAAGTTCGTTGACCGCATTCAACGGCCAAAGTACGTCCGGCACCTGGACGCTGACCATTCAGGACCTGGCCCGTCTCGACTCCGGCCGGTTGAACAGTTGGTCGATCACCGTGACGCCGGCCGGCGGCGGAACAGCGGCCGCGTTTTCAGACGGCGCGGGAGCATCGGCCGGTGTGGTTGCGGGCAGTGCCGGCAAGCACGACGTCCCAGTTTTGATGTTCGCGACTCCAGCGCCGACCTTCGCTCCGCTTGCCGATGTGGCTCCTTCGCACATGCAGGACAATCCACTATTCCAGAGTCCGAGTCTTTCCGAGAACTTGCTCTATCAGGCGCGCGAGGATCGGGCCGCCGCAACCGGATTTGTCGAGACGACTGCGGTTCCAAGCAACGAAACCACGTCGACAATCGGCGATTGGCTCAACTACGACTCAAACGATGTCTTGAACTCGCGGATTTGATCCCGTCGTCCAAGACAAACTAGGGGCGCTGCGATCACAGCAGCGCCCCGTTTTTTGTGATCAGGCGAAATCGACGCGTACGGACTGCATATCGCTTGCCAGCACATCCAGCGATACGGCATCGCCATTCACCGAAAGCTTCGTCAGCGTGTTTCCGTTGGCGTCGAGCGTGGCGGCCCCTACCGGATTGCGCGCGCATCGCAACTCGGCGGCGCCGCCGAATGTCGTGCATTCGAGCAACCTCGCGACAATCGCCGAAGTCGCCCGTTCGCCGGGTCTTCCCGGCCTCAGACTGGTCATTACCAGATTGGGTGCATCCAAATGGAATAGCCAACCGCTGGCGCCAGCCGGCGGCGGGCCCTTGGTGGTCGGCACGACCGTCGCCGGCGTGCCGAGTCCAAGCGCGGTCTGCGCCGGGTATTCGCGATCCAACCCCAGGGCGATGTCGAAACTCTTCGCTTGCTCGCCTTCGGGAATCAGGATCACGTCGACCATCCGCCCACCGTGGCGGTGCAGGAAGGGAAGCCCGCACGGGAAAATCGTCGTGCGCTCGCCCGCATTGCGCACTTCGAGAAAATCGGGCGACACGGGGCGCGTGTGGTTGGTGATGTAGCTGCTGGCGTTGCCGCCGCGAAGCAGCGTGGCCCGCTCGTCGCGCCAGGCGAAGCGGCTGCCAAAATAGGCGTGCCAGGGATAACCCTCCGGCTGCTTCTCCGGATAGATTTCGATGCGGATTTCGAGCAGCGGCCGGCCGAGCCAGGCCCGGAAACGCTGGCGAAACGTCGCCAGCACCTCACCGTGCTCATTGAGGATCGCGCCCTCGCTTGTCACTTCACCAAGCGCGGGACCGACGCAGGTAACTTTCACCTGCTTTGCTTGCATCACGCTGCCGGGGTTAAACACGAGTTGTTGGCCTACACGGCTGATTCGGGTGCGCAGGTCGCGGAACGCCTTGAGCGCACCGGTCTTCAAATCGATCTCGGCCTCGAAGAACTCGTTGCGCACCATGTTCGTGTCGGCAAGCTTCATGCGAGCCCGCGGCAGGGCCGAGCCAGTCGCCGATCGGGGGATCCACGCAAAACCAAACGCCGGCACTTCGACTACAAGTCGGGCCTTGTCCGGGTCGAATTGCGCCGCCTTGACTGGACCATTTACCGGAATTGGTCCCGTCACGCCGTCGAGTTCGAGCGACATTCGACGAATGAAACTGCACGGATTCAGCAGCATGAAACCGGCGGTCCCATCCGCCGAATGGACTTGCAAGCGGTCGGCCAGCAACTGTGCGGCTTTCTGCTCGACCTCGACCAGTTGGGGGATGATCGCGGCCGGTCCGCCCTCAAGTCGAGTTTCCAATTCCTCGAGTTCTGATTCGAGCAAACTCGCCGCCTCGGCCGATGCACCTGCGCCCAACCCGCGCAGCAGCGCGAGATGGCCGAGTGCCGTATCCAATCGCCTCCGTTGCCTGAGGTGCCGGGCGAATCCGCTGACCGCGTCCGGCAAGTGCGCGGTCGAACGCTCGTCGAGCCAATCCGCGGAGAAATCGTCCGCCGTGTTTGCTGGGGCGTATTCTCCAGCCGTCGCTTGGCCCAGGTAGTTCGAGATCGTCGTCCATTGCCCGAGAATTGGTCCGAATGCACTCAGATTGAGCCAATCGTGATAGCACGCGGCTGGTTGGTTTTCGGTATGCACGAGGGCGTAGGTTGCGGCCGTGTCCTGCATGATGGTTTCGTGCAAAGCGTGGACGATATTGAAGAACGTCTGCGACTGATGGGCCGGCTGCGGGGCGCGCGTAAATCCGTCGATCTGTTTGCCGTCGGGCGACGACCAGCTGGTGACTGTTGACCGATGCGACGGCACGACGGCGCCATCGAAAGCGAGCAGGATCGCTTTCTCGTACCCGGTCGCGAGCAGGAATTGCGGCGTCTGCGGCGAGAACGAACTTTTCTTTCGGGCATAGACCTTTGCATCGACGCCGAGCAAATCCTTTGCGGTCTGGATGCCTTTGCGCAGGTTCCACAATTGCGACTCCACCGGCAGCAAGGTATCGTCGCGTTCGCTGTAGGCACCGGTGCATAGTTCGAGAGTCGGTGCGCCGGAAGAATCGTTGATGCGTTGCTTGATTTCGGCGAAGCGCTCGGGAAACTCCTCGCGGATGCATTCGAGCAACGAGCCGCCGGCGATCAAATTGACCGGCGTCCGCGAGTCGAAGCTTTTCGGCAATGTCTCATTCAATTTGCGTTCGTCGGGCAGCACAAAATCGAGGAGATGAATCGCGACGGGGTACAGAACCTCGCGAGCGGCTTGCAGCTTGTCGGCGGCGTGTTGCAAATGGGCCCGGAACGCAATCGGGTCCGGATCGGTCAGCGCGGCAACGGCGTGTTGCACTTCGGTCCAGAAATCCCCGTTGGCCAGAATGTGTTCGTGCTGCATGGCATCGAACAAATGTTCGACCACCAGGTAGCCGAAGCCGATGGCCAGAAACGGCGTGACGCGTTCGGGTGACAGTTCGAGCCGCGCGATCGCTTCGGGAGTCCTGTCGAACGCCGCGAGCGCCTGTTTGAGATGGGCGAGAGTTTCACCGCGATTGGCGGTGGCGGTGAAGGCGGCGGCGCTGGAATTCTGGACGCGCGAGCGCCAATCATCGGGCATGTAGAGTTCCGGTGCGTCGGGTACAGCGAAGATGTGCCCGGGAGTGGGAGTTTCGTGGTCGTATTGCGAGGCCTGTTTGGCCGGGGCCGACAAGCCAGCCAAAACGGCCGGGTGCCACAATGCGAGATAACCGTTCCACCAGGCGGCCATCTCCGGCTCGGATAGCATCAACGGGTGATCGGTGGGCAGGCCATAGGGCGAAAGCAGGAAAGCGGTGCGATTGCTCATGCTTTCGGTTTATCAACGGCGAGCAAGCGGCGAAAGCCCCCAGCGCGGTCACTTGACCTCTTCTGGAGTTGCGGCGCTGACCGAGCCGTCGGATTCGGGCTTGTAATGATCCAGCAGCCGATACAGCGCACGGCGGCTGATGCCAAGCGCCTTGGCTGCCTGCACTTTGTTGTTGCCGCACTGCTTGAGCACTTCCAAGACGTGCCGCTTTTCGATCTCATGCAGATGCCGCGAATCCACATGGGCGGTGGAAACTCCCGGCGTCGCGTTGCTGGCAACCAGGTCCGGCAAGTCGTCGAGAGTAATGATGTGGTTTTCGGCCAGGATCTGGGCCCGCTCCAGGACGTTGGCCAATTCGCGGACGTTTCCAGGCCAATCGTAGCGCTTCAGCGCTTCGAGCGCGTCGGCCTCGACGCGACTTCGCGCCGAGCCGACCACTCGCGTTGCCAGGAAGTGCTCGACCAGTTCCGGAATGTCTTCGCGCCGCTCGCAGAGCGGCGGCAATACGATGCTGAACACGTTCAAACGGTAGTACAAGTCGTCGCGGAATTTGCCGGACTTGATTTCCTGTTCGAGCGGCTTGTTGGTCGCGGCCACCACGCGAACGTCGGCCGTCAATTCCACCGTGCCGCCGACTCGCCGGTAGTTGCCGTTTTCGAGCACGCGCAAAAACTTCGCCTGCAGTGCCGGCGACATTTCGGCAATCTCGTCGATGAAGAGCGTGCCGCCTTCCGCCATTTCAAACAGCCCCGGCTTGGCTTGCGTCGCGCCCGTGAACGATCCTTTCTCGTGGCCGAACAATTCGCTTTCGAGCAGCGATTCCTGCAAGGTGGCGCAGTTGACGGCGACGAGTGGCTGATCCCGGCGCGGGCTGTTGCCGTGGATGGCCCGCGCCACCAGTTCTTTTCCCGAACCGCTCGGACCGCGTACGAGCACGGTGGTGCCGGTTGGAGCTACTTTTTCGATGAGTTGAAACACCTTGCGCATCACGGGGCCCGATCCCACCATTCGGTAGCGCGGCGACTCATAACGGATCTGCTCCACCAGTTGCCGCGACCGCCGCGACAGGTGCGACTTTTCCAAGGCTTTCTGCAGGTGGATTTCGAGTTCCGGCAAATGGAACGGCTTGGTGAGATAGTCGTAGGCCCCGCGCTTCATGGCCTGGATGGCAGTATCGATGCTGCCGTGCGCGGTTAACAGAATGACTTCGAGGTCCGGCTGAAGCTGCTTGACCCGCTCCAGCAATTCAATGCCATCAATGCCCGGCAAGTGCAGGTCGAACAGGGCGATATCAAAGCGTCCCTCTGTCGCGGTTGCCAGCGCTGCCTCGCCGGAGTTCGCTTCGGTCACGGTCATGCCATGTCGCGTAAACCGTTTCGCCAGCGTGGTGCGCAGTTGGTCGTCGTCATCGACGATGAGTAGGTTCGCGTTCATTTCAAAACCCACTCGCGGCTAAACGGTTGGAGGCTCCGCCGGCACCGTGAACCAAAAACGCGCCCCGCGGCCGGCGACCGGTTCCACGCCAATTTGCCCGCCGTTCTGTTCCACCATGCTACGCACGAAATATAGTCCCAGACCCGTGCCGCCTGTCGGTGAATTCGGACCGCGCACGAACGGCTGAAACAAGCGCTCCAAGATGCTTGCTGGGATGCCCGGACCATTGTCCTGAACCTCGAACCGGATCATCTTGCCGTCGGCCTGCCAAGTGATCTCGATCAACCCAGGTTCCGTCTCGATGTAGCGCACCGAGTTGGACACCAGGTTGGCGAATATCTCGCGCAGTTGCGTTGGATCGGCCCAGACCTTCGGCGGCCGAGCCGGTAGCTGCAGCCGAATCCGGCGTCCCGCCGCATAAAGACTGAAACGCGTTTGGAGTTGAGCAAAAACAGTGCCAATGTCCACCCACGCCGGTCCGCCCTGCGCGGCGGCGGCCAGCATTTCCTTCAGCAGACTCGTCAAACCCCAGCAGCGCTCCCTGACTTGCCGGAGGTCGACTTTGATATCGCCGGGAAAAATCCCCGCTTCCAGCCGATCGATCAGGTCCTCCAAACTCGTGATGATGGCGGCCAGCCCACCGCGAATCTCGTGATTGGCAAGCCGGCGGATCTCCTCCTCGCGCCGATGCACGCGTCCGTACAGATCAAGGGCGTGTTCGAGTTCGTCATTCCGTTGCCGCAGTTGCCGCGTCGAAGCCAGGTAATATGTGTCTAGCGCCAAACCAATATCCAGAAAGATCACCTTCACAAGCGACAACAGCGAAGGCATAGCCTCCGCCAGGTTGTCGCCGAAGGCCTGAGCAAAGAGTGGAAACGTGATCTGAATGTACTGGTTATAGGCGCCCAAATACCACTGCGGTTCCAAGCCCACGCGCTGATGGGAATTGCCAACCCGCAGCCGAGCCGCAAAGTAATCCTCGTCGAACGTCCCGTTCAGCAGCTCGACGAAGTACTCGATCTGAATCTTCTTGAGCCGCGCAAGTTGCTCGCGGTCTTGAAGCAATTGACTGGTGTGCGGATCGGCCAAGAGATGTTGGTAAAATCGCTCGGCGAACGTCTCGGCATGACGGGCGAAAATCGGTTTCAACGCGGCTAACAACGGCAAATCGGACACGTCAATCCCCAAGAACGCCTGGCGCTCTCGGCGATGCTCGGCACTCAATCCTTCGCGATCCGGCCCCATGCGGTGTCAACGTGACGTGTAAATCAGCGTTTGAACGAAAACGGAAACCAGCACAACGGAATAGAGGATCAAGCCGATCCCGAAGATGCCGCAAGTGAGCATCGCGATGGTCTTGGCCGCGCCGACGTCCTCAGTGCGCATGGTGGCGTAGTCGTGGTCCGTGAATGGAATCGGCGGCAAAGTTGTCGCGTGGTCTTGGCTCATGCTTGGCCCCAGCGGCTCCGAAACAAAATCGACACTGCCGATATATCCACCAATGTGCCCCAACGTCAAGTGAGCGGAAATGAATCCTCGGTGTGTCATTCTCGCACATGTCGGCGAAATCGCGAAAAAAACTGGAATGGACCCTCGCGAGCGGCGTCAATGGGTTGATGGGACCGGAGCGGCTCGGTTTCTTGATCGACCGGCATGCGGCGGCGCTGGAGTTGGCTGCCCGCCAATGGTGCGCCTGCCCGGAAGACGTGGTGCAGGAAACGTTTTTGAAGCTGAGCCGGCAAGGGCGCGAACCCGAACAGATCGCGGCCTGGTTGTACCGAGTGGCGCGTAATGCGGCGATCAGCGCCGGGCGGTCCCAGCTCCGGCGACAAAGACACGAAGCCGCCGCCGGCCGCGTGCCTTGGTTCACCGAGGAAGGCGGCGGACGTCTCGATGCCGCTGCCTTGACCGAAGCCCTCGCCGCGTTGCCCGATGAATCTCGCGAAGTCATCGTCGCCCATTTGTGGAATGGCCTGACGTTCGAACAACTGGCCGAAGCGCTCGGGATTTCCACGACCACGGCCCATCGACGCTATGTCAATGGCTTGAATGAACTGCGAACGCGGTTGAAACTGCCATGCCCGAACCCATGAACGAACTCGAGAAAGCCCTCGTCGCGCTGACGCCGGCCTCGCCGCGCCTCGATCGCGACGCCCTGATGTACTCCGCCGGACACGGGTCAATCCCACGCCGCTTGCTCTGGCCAACCGCCGCTTGCGGCTTCGCGCTCATTGCTATCGGCCTGGGAATTCGCGCCACAACCAGTCAGCCGCGAATCGTGGAAAGAGTCGTCTACATGCGTGACGAGGCACTTTCCAAGCCTGTTGAGTCACAACCTGCCGGTGCCTCGGAGTCGCTTGGCCAACTCGAGGATTTTAGCGAGCCGTATCGCAGCCCGTACCTGGAACTGGAACGTCAGATTTTGAAGCGCGGCGATGTGCCAATGCCCGAGGCGCCGGCCAATGCTCTCGGCGCGTCGTCGATGCCTTCGCTCGATAAAGAGCTCGATTTGCTGCCTGGCCGCACCTTAGGTTTGAAGTCATCGTCTCCTTTTTGAGGTCTTCTCCATGAAGGGATTGTTTGCTTGCCTGCTGATGGCAAGTTCGTCCGTCGTTTCGTTCGCGCAGGACATGCCCGAGATCATTCGGCTCCATGTCGCGGCCAATCCACCGCCGGTGCCGGCGCTGAAGATCGCGTTGCTGCCTGAAATCGCCGATCTGAAACCTGGCAACGCCGCCGTTTTGTATTTCCGCTCTTATTCCCCCGAGTGGTGGGGAAATCTGCAGCGGCAGCCGCAGAATTATTGGGTGAAGATCGACGAAGCGCGGTCCCTGCCGCTCGACAAGCTCAAGAAGAACGAACTGCAAATCCCCACCGGCGCGCTCAAGGAACTCGATCGAGCCGCACGGCGCGAATACTGCGACTGGGAACTCACACGGCGCGTTGAGGAGGACGGCGTTAGTTTGCTGCTCCCCGATTTGCAAGGAATGCGGCAATTTGCCAACTTCCTGGCTATTCGAGCACGCCTCGCGCTGGCCGACGGCGATATTCCGCAAGCCATCTACACTCTGCAAACCGGCTTCCAGATGGCCAAGCACGTCGGCGAGGGGCCGACGCTCATACACATGCTGGTGGGTGTGGCCTCGGGCGCCATCATGTCGCAACAACTCGAAGAATTGATGCAGCATCCCAAGACGCCAAATCTGTATTGGGCCATCGCTCGAATGCCGCGGCCGTTCGTCGATTTGCGCCGGCCATTTGGCGGCGAGCAAATGATGGTTGAAGCGGAGTTCAAGGCCATCAAGCAAATGGAGAAGGGCCCGGTGTCGCTGGAAGAGGCTCAAAGCGTGCTCGAAGCGTTGATGAAAAAGGGGCCGATGTGGGACAACAAGACCAGCGATGCGGACACGAAAAAACAGGTCGTCGCCCTGTATTCGAAGGCGAAGGTCTTTCTGCTGGCACGCGGATTTCCACCGTCCGACGTCGAGAAAATGCCCGCGATTCAGGTTGTGCTGCTCTATTCAAAGGCCGAACTCGATCGCATGCACGACGACCTGATCAAATGGCTCGCGCTGCCGTATTGCGAAGGCATCGAAGGGTTGAAACGCGCTGAGGAAGCTCGCGCGTCGATGCAGGATGGTCAGCATGGGCTTACGCTGATGTTCAGCCTCGTGGGCGCGGCGAGCAGGGTTCATCAGGCTTCGGTGCGGATGGATCGCCGGCTTTCGACTCTGCGCTGCATCGAAGCGATCAAATTGCACGTGCTCGATACCGGGAAACTGCCGGCCAGCCTCGATGAAGTCAAGGCCGCCCCGCTGCCGATGGACCCCACGACCAACAAACCGTTTGACTATCGCCTCGAACACGAGACCGCGATCCTGACCGCTCCATTGAACGGTCTCCCCAGAGGCAACGGCTGGCGTTACGAAATCACGATCCGGAAATGACCCGCGAAACGGAGCCATCCATGCGATTAGCCCTCGCCTCGTTTGTGGCCATCATGGCGTTTGGTCCTTTGAGCGCACAGCCGCCGAGGCATGACGCGAAAGCCGTCGCCGAGGCCATCGCGCCGTTTATCGATGAACAAACGCTGGCCGTGATTCACATTGTGCCGGCCCGGATCGATCCCGCCGAATTAGCACGACTGGTAGCCCCGTTGCGAGCCTACAACGACCAGGAAAAGCAGCGATTTCAAGACGCAATCGCGAAGTGGAAGGAACAATGCCAGAAGCTCACTGTCCAGCACGCGTTTCTTCTTGTCAGCCTGGCGGACTCGAACAACCCGATTGCTTATGTGTTGCCGTGTGACACCGCCGATCCGAATTCAGCGGCCGCGTTGCTTGAACCGTTCATCGGCAAGGCGAAACTCGGGAGCGGCATCAAGGGCCGCGCATCTTTTGCCGGCAGCAAAGTCATGGTCGGCCATTTGAAGTCGATCAAGCCGGTTGAACGGCCGGAGTTGGTTGCCGCATTCGAAGCGGCTGGCGACGGCGATATTCAAGC
>JBGQCZ010000132.1:0-10050 GCA_041495645.1 Gemmataceae bacterium
CGTCCGCCGCGGCGCCTTCGTAGCGCGAGCCGAGGACGAAGACGCGGCCGGTTTCGCCGATGCGGCCGATCAATGCGCCGGGTGATTGCACGCTCATTGTGGCCGCCATCCCTCTGCCAGCGGGATTAGCACGTCCGCCGCCACCCGGAGCGCCGCCCGGAAATCCGCCGCCGGCGGCGGCGGGCGCAAAACCGCCGCGGTCGCGAACGCCGCGCGACAACGTGCCATCGGGGCCGACCGAGTTCGCGCCGCCGTCCCCCGGATTCAGATCGACTCGCCCCGAAGCAGCCACTTGCAGAATGACGCCCGCGCGGACTTCGACGCCCGAATCGAGCCACGCTTCCTGCTGCGCGCCGTGTTTGGCGGCGTCGACGGTCAGCTTGGTTTCGCGGCCGCTGGTGAGCCAACGCATGGAGCGCATCTCGGCCAATTTCAGGGTGGCCTCGCCGAAATACGGGGTGCGGGCCTTGAAGCTCGGGGCTTCGACTTTCCCGACAAAGGTAAATTCCAGAGTGACGACCGTGTCCTGCCGCGGCAGGTGAAGCTTCTCGGCGGGAACGGTTTCAACGAGGGTCTTGATCGCTTCCTTGGCCCGGCGGGCGACCTCGGCTTCGTTGCTCTGCGCCGCCCGAAGGAGGGATGGATAGGCGAGTTCGCGAAGTTCCACCAACTCGGAACTGGCGGACTCGCGTTGTTTGAAATCCGGGCTGCCGAGGCGGGCAATGGCCAGGTCGATGCGTTTAGCGGCGTCCTCGGGGATGCGCAGCCCGAAATCGATGCGGCGGATTTCGTCGAGCGGGAGGGTCAACCTGCCATAGCGAGTGACGACGTCGATGGTGCTTTGTTGCAAGGCCATTTTGACGATGCTGTCGTCGGCGAAGCGGACTTCCACGGTGTTGGGATCGGGCTTGGCGGATGTTGTGGTTTTCTCCTGACCGGCGGCGCTTGCGGCAGCCACGGTCGCGGCCAGCAGGATCCAATGATGACAGCGCGATCGCATGGGCTACTCCTCGAATGAGGCAACGGATGTCGCTATTTCCAGTTCCTATCATTGTACGCGCCGTGCGATGAGTAACTGATGAAGAACCTCCAGCTTGCGGATTCGCCGTTTTGCATTGATCCAGAACCCCGTGATCGATTCCCGCGTAGCAGAAGTATGATTTGATTCTGGTGGGATCGTTACGTGGAGACTTCTTGCCGCCGGTCGATCCTTCGGCATAGAGTAAGTAGTAGTCTTCCTACCGTCTGATAATGTTCATTTGTAGAGGTAACGTCATGAAAGCGCGAATCGCATTCGCGGTCGGGTTGTTCGTTGTTTGCGCGGCGGCTCGCGCCGACGTTCTCACCGTCAGCGGCAAAGTCGTCGACGCGGCCGGCACGCCCGCCGCCGATGTTGAAATCGCCGATTTTTGGCTGGTTCAAGGCGACGCCATGAAGTCCTACCAGGGCGCGACCAGCAACGAGAAAGGCGAGTATTCGATCAAGATCAATTATTATCCCAAACGCGCGACTGCCATCATGGCCTTGGACAAACAGCGCAAGTCCGGCGCGATTCTGAGCGTGGACAAGAAATCGGCGGAGAAAGAGGTCGTCTTCAAGCTCGAACCGCTCGTGCGCGTGAAGGGACAATTCTTCTGCAAGGAGATGAACTTCAAACCGACTTGGACCAACGTGTACATGATGACGGCCGAGGGCGCCCGCGTCTTGCAGAACGATTCGCGCGACGCCAGCTTTTCGTTCCTCGTCCCGCCGGGCAAATACAAGTTTTGGGCCTACGGCAGCGACATCAAGGATGCCCGCCAGGACATGACGCTGTCGGCCGACAAGCCCGAAGTGGACATGAAGACCGTCGAAATGCGGGCGACCGAAATCGCCAAGCACAAAGGCAAGGCCCCGCCCAAATGGACCGTCACCGACGCCCGCGGCGTCAAGAAGGACTTTTCGCTCGACGACTACAAGGGGAAATGGGTGTTCGTGGATTTCTTCACGCATTGGTGCGGACCGTGCGTCGCCGGCAGCCTGCCCCGCCTGATGGATCTTTACGAGGAACACAAGGACCATCGCGATAAGTTCGAAGTACTGGCGTTTCACGTTGAATACGCCAAGGACTTCGCGGATTACGACGAGAAAATGAAAGACGTGCGCAAGAACATCTGGCAGGGCAAGGACCTGCCATTTCCGGTGTTGCTCGACGGCACCAAGGAAACGGTTGCGGCGTTCGGCATTCGCGCGTTCCCCACCGGGATCTTGATTGATCCCGAAGGCAAGCTGGTCGGCGAGGTGAGCGAAGAGGAATTGGAGAAGAAACTTCCGCAGATTCCGCTATCGGTGCGCCTGCCCAAAGCACTCGACAAACAGGTGGGCTATGGTTTCGCGGATCCCACGTTAGCGCAGATCGCCCAGATGTTGTCGCTCAGCGCGCGGGTGCCGATTCGCTTGGACGAAGAAGCCCTCAAGGCAGCGGGAATTTCGCCCGGCGCCAAGGTGCCGTTCAAAATGTCCGGCCAGGTTTCGCTGCGCAGTTGGTTCAACCTGCTGTTGCCGGCGCACAATCTGACGTTTACGACGGACGACAAAGGCTACGTCATCACCACGCGTAATCCGAAATCGCCGACTCCGGAATTCTCCGGCCCGCAGAAAATGTGCGCCGAACGAATCGCGGGACGCCTCAAGGAGAAAAAGGACTTCGACTTCAAAGACGCCACGCTCGACGACGTGTGCCAATTCTTCGAGCAGGCGACGACGGAGAACTTCGTGCTCGATCCGGTTGCTCGCAAGGCCGGCAAAATCGACCCGATGACGAAAGTCACCGGGGCCGGCAAAGACGCACCCTTGCGCGATAGCCTGCAAAAACTCCTCGAGCCGCTCGGACTGACCGTCGCCATCCGCGATGAGGTAGTGGTCATCACGGTGAAGTAGACTTCAGGTTCGGAATTGGTTGATTGTCGGATATACTTAAGGCGTCAGGACAGGCCTTTTCCAGGAAGTTGTATGTCGGACAAAAATCTGACGGTGAAATCGTTGATCGAGCAACTTAGTCGCCGCGTCGCCGAATTGGAACGCGAAGTCACCGAGTTGAAGTGCGGGCAGACCGCTGGACCGGCGAAAGACTGGCGGCGAACGGTGGGTATGTTTGCCGGCGATGAGGTGATGAAGCGCATTGACGCGGCCGGACAGGCAGTTCGCGAAGCGGAACGGCGCCGGGCGAGGCAATCTCGCGCCAGGTCGGCCAGGGCGAAGTGATGATTCTGCTCGATACAAATCACGTGACGGTATTGAGGTATCCCGAGAATTCGCAATGCAGCCGGCTGTCCACGCGAATGCAAGCTGCGCAAGATGCCGGCGAATCCTTTAGGATTCCGGTCATTTGCGTCGAGGAACAGATGCGTGGGTGGCTCGCCGAGATCGGCCGAATTAAGGACTTCGCGGATCAGATTCCCGTGTATGACAATCTCGCTGGGCTTTTTCGTTTCTTCGCCCAGTGGGACATCGTCCCGATCGACTTGAACGCCGCACATATATTTCATCGGCTGCGTAAAGCACGAAGGCGATCGGGCGCGATGGATCTGAAAATCGCGGCCATTGCCATCGGACTGAACGCACTTCTGCTGACGGCCGATTCCTCGGATTTTCGCGACATACCCGACCTTCGAATCGAAAACTGGCTTGTCTAATAAGACCTTCATTTCGGCAATCGGCCCGGCGTGTACGGCGCGCCCAGTTTGTCGAGCAGTTTTTCGAACTCCTTCACGTCGGTGTCAAGCATCTTGCGCAATTTCTCCGCTTCGCGGTCCAATTCCGCACGGGCGATCTTGAATTGCTCGCGTTGCGTGCCGGTCGGTTTGTTGATGGCCGTGCGCATGGCCTCCGACGCCACACCGGTGCGCTCGGAGATGGACGACGGCGCGCTTTCGTTGCGCGAGCGGAGGAACGAATCGCCGTTCAGCGCTCGAAGGGTCTCGCGATGGGCGGCGATGGCCTTGCGCACTTTCTCGCGCGCATCCGCTGGTGCTTCGGGAGTTTGGTCCAAGGCGAGCTTGATCTGATCGAGCCGCGTGGTGAGTTCACCGGCGACGGAGGTCGCGGCCGTCAGTTCGCGTTGCAGCTTGATCACCTGCTTTTGGAACTCGGCCAGTTCTTTCAGATCGGCATCCGGCAATGGCTGTGGACCGACATACTTCACCATGAAATCGACCGGCTCGACCAGCGGCGTAACCACGCCTTCGACCCGCTTGCTCAAACTGACTTTGTATTTTCCGGGCGCGGCGAGCGGTCCGCCGGGCGGCGGGCCGAAGAAATCGTCGTCCGCATCAGGAGCGGGCGGGCGCGGCAACGACACGGACGGCAAGCGCAGATCCCAGGCCACACGATGCACGCCGGCCGCAACCGGACCGCTGATCACGCGGATCGGCTTGCCATCGGCGTCGTGGATCGTCAGCAAGATTGCCGGTTCTTCCTCTTCCGCCTCGGCCCGCAACTGCTCCCGGCTCGGGTATGGCGCATCGCCCTTCTTCGCCGCGTCGAGGCGTTTCTTTTTCTTGGTCGGCACCGCTTCCTTCAGGTAATAGGTGACGGCCGCTCCGAACGCGGGGTTCTCGGCGGCATAAAACGCCTCGCCGAGAAAGGCCTTGCCGCGGCCGCCGTATTGGGCAGTGGGCATGTATTGAAAGCCGTCGCGGATCGGGAAGATCGTCGCCTGCTTTTCGAACGTCTCCGGCTTCGCCTCGCGCAGCGGTGAATAGTCATCGAGAACGTAGAAGCCGCGACCGAACGTGGCGACCACGAGATCGTTCATCGGCTGTTGAATGCAAAGGTCCCGCACCGCAATCGTGGGCAGCCCGCTCTTGAGGCGATTCCATTTCTTGCCGCCATCGACCGTAAAGTACAAGCCGAACTCCGTACCCGCGAACAACAAATTCGGGTCGATGTGGTCCTCGGCGAAGGCCAGCACCGAACCGCGTGCCGGCAGGTCGCCGGCGATCGAAATCCAGGTTTTCCCGGCGTCCGCGCTCTTCAAGAGATACGGAGCAAAGTCGGCGTTCTTGTGATTGTCGAACGCGGCATAGACGGTGTCCGAATAGTGCTGCGAGGCAATCAGGCGAGCCACGTAGGTCATGTCGGGCACGCTCGAGAACTTTTCAATTTTGCTCCAGCTTTTGCCGCCGTCTTCGGTGATTTGAATCAAGCCGTCGTCGGTGCCGGCGTAGAGCAGGCCTTCCTTCTTGGGCGACTCGGTCAGGGCGGTGATGTTGCCAAAGAGGGAAGTCGACGCGTGTTTGAAAACTGCCTCGGGTGCCGGAACCTTGCCAAACACCATCAATTTATCGCGATCGAGTTGTCGCGACAGGTCGCCGGAGATCGGCGTCCACGAATCGCCGCGATCGTCGCTGCGGAAGATGCGGTTGGCCGCGAAATAGACGCGCGTGTTCTTGTGCGGGCTGACGAGAATCGGCGAGTCCCAGTTCCAGCGCAGCGACTGCTCGCCGGCCCCCGGATGCGGCTGGATCGGCACGCGCTGCTGAGTCCGCCAATCGAAACGCACCAGCCCGCCGTATTGCGATTCGGCGTAAACGATGTTCGGATCCTTGGGATCGACGCGGCACTGGAAGCCGTCGCCGCCCACGATGATGTGCCAATCGGCGTTGGTGATGCCGTGAACGCTCATCGTGCGGGCCGGGCCGCCCAGGGTGTTGTTGTCCTGCGTCCCGCCATAGACGCGATAGAACGGCGAATCGACTTGCTCGCACGTAAGATCGTAGAACTGCGTGACGGGCAAATTGTTCGCGTGCCGCCAGTTGGCGCCGCGATCGAAGCTCTCGTAGATTCCGCCGTCGTTGCCCACCAGATAATAGTTGGTGTTGCTCGGGTCGATCCAAATCTCGTGATGATCGACGTGGGCCCAACGCTGGCGGAATCGGCCGAGCGTCTTGCCGCCGTCGTCGGACACCTGGATGATCACGCTCATCACATAGATGCGATCCTTGTTTTTCGGATCGACCACAAGATGCGCATAGTATTGCGCCTGCGCGTCGAATGGATTGCGCTTCTCCCAGGTGACGCCGCGATCGGCCGAGCGAAAGACCCCGCCTTGCTTGTCCGTTGCTTCGATGATCGCGTAAACGGTATCCGGATCGCTCGGGGCCATCGCCAGACCAATTCGGCCGAGTTCGGCGGTGGGCAAGCCGGTGCGGAGTTTGGTCCAGGTCTTGCCGCCGTCGGTGGTGCGGTGCAGAGCGCACTCCGGCCCGCCGTTGACGATCGTGTAAACGTGCCGGCGACGCTGATAGGCCGCCGCAATCATGATCTCCGGGTGCCGCGGATCTTGCACCAAGTCGGTCGCGCCCGTGTTTTCGCTGATGTTCAGAATCTTGTTCCAGGTCTTGCCGCCGTCGGCGGTCTTGTAGAGCCCGCGATCGCCGCCCGACCTCCACAGCGGGCCTTGCGCCGCTACGTAAACCGTGTCGGAATCGCGCGGATCGATCAGAATCTTGCCGATATGTTCGGAGTTCTTCAGCCCGACGTTCTGCCACGTGCGCCCGCCGTCGATCGACTTGTACACGCCATCGCCGTACCCCACGCTGCGCTGGCTGTTGTTCTCGCCGGTGCCGACCCAAACCACGTTCGGGTTCTTGGGATCGAGCACCACACATCCGATGGAGTAAGATCCTTCGTTGTCGAACACGGGCGTCCAGGTCACTCCGGCATTGGTGGTCTTCCAAACTCCGCCCGAAGCGACCGCGACAAAGTACTGGCTGCGATCCTGCGGATGCGCCGCGAAGCCGACGACCCGACCCGACATCAGTGCCGGACCGATGGAGCGCAATTTCAGGCTCGCCAGCGGATGCGGCTTGGCGGCTTCCGGTTTGGCAGGCGAATCAGGCGCCTTGGCGGGCGGTTGAGCGACGGCCAACGAAAACAACAGCACGAGATGGGAAGTGCTCACGGGTGTCCTCACCTTGATGAATGAAAGCAGTGCGGGACATGGTAGCCGAATGAATTGACGGATCAAGCAATATCCAGAGCTTTTATCCGTCGGTTACGCAGATAAGCGGATTATGAAATGCATTTGATTTAGATTTGCGAAATCGGCGTAATCTGCGGATAAATGGCTTTCGGCAAACCCAAGTGAAACCAAGGCGCGAATGAATCGGGTTGCGCTTTCAGCTCGTGTTGCATTTCCACAATTCCCACCCATTTCCAGGCGGCGACTTCGGCGGGGTCGGGGATGGGGTCGCCGTCGAATGTGCCCGTCAGGATCACGTCGTGTTCGTATTCGACCCCGTGGCCGTGCGGGTCCAGCGCGCGATAGACAAACGCCGGCCCCAGCGTCAATTCACAGGCGATGCCCATCTCTTCGCGCAAGCGCCGCGACCCGGCTTCGAGCGCTGATTCACCGGCACGCGGATGGCTGCAGCAGGTGTTGGCCCAAACGAGAGGCCAGAGCATTTTTTCCCGGCTGCGTTGCTGGATGAGAAGCGATCGGCGATCCGGACAGAAGATGTAAACCGAGAATGCCAAGTGCAACATTCCCTCGCCGGTATGTGCGGCGAGAAGATCGGCGGCGCCGGTTGGACGGCCCGATTCATCGCAGAGGATGACTTGGCGTGGCGGCGTCGGAAGCGGTTGGGTGTGACTCATCGGCGGCGCGCTCGGGACAATATCTCCCGATTATATAGGCAGCGCGAGGCGAACGAATCATTCGGCGATCGCGGCCCACGACAATAGCCGCGACATAACTGATACGCGCTCTCTAAGGCGACATTTCCTATCGCCGCCAACCTCGGCCACGAAGAAAACCATGCGCCTCCTGCTTGGAAAACCGTAAGGCCGCAGACCGGCGCGCGCCCAAATCGTGCGCGGCTTTGCCCTAGATCGGCAACTTGCCCCAAATCGCGCCGGTCTGCCCCAAATCTCAGGCTATCGTGCCGCTTTGCTCAGCCTTGATTAGCTCGACTTCTATTTCGATTTGATTGACGATGATCGGAAATGACTGTTGAGCAATCCATTCTTGCTCACCAACGCGACGCAACTTGCTGTGCAGCCAAAGGATTCCCGGTTCGCAAGATTGGGGCAATGGTAATGGATTCGTGTTGATTCGCTGAATGATGGTCTTGAATACAAACTCAAACTTGGCGACTATGGTTTCTTCGGCTTTCGGTGGAACTACAGTCAAATGGTATTCGTATTTTTGTTCTGGCGGATCATTTTCATCTTTAATCCAAGCCGCCATCACTCGAAAAACTAATGGAATGAGTTTTAGCTTTGCGGGAGGCGGCGCATCGCCTTTGACGACTGCAAATGACTCAACAACGTCAGAAAAACTGACTTGGTTTGTGTCTCGGTCAATCGAAGCCGACTGACTGCAAATCATGTAAGCCGGTTTTGGCATGTTTTACGCAACGCGCACGGGTAATCGACCGCTGAGCTTGCCCGGTCCATAGCTCAGCATATCTGCAATGTCTTGCGCTCTCGTAGACTCTTGGGCAACCGGCTGTCCGGCTCTGACCCTTACAAATCCACCTGACACTGTAACCGATGTTGAAGTGTTTACAGTAACCGAATTAGTCGTAAGATTGACCAACGGACATTCGGCAACCGGCTGCCTGAGTCCACGAAGAATCATCAGGTACACACGCAATGCGTGAAGATCAAAGAAAGCCCGCATGAAGTCGTTCATGACTCGTTGTTGAATCTGCGCACCAGTCTCCCATCTCGACACGGTCGCAGTCGCGACTCCAAGCAAATGCGCAAAGTCCTTTTGGCTCAATCCTAGATTTGAGCGTTTCGCAACAATTTCATTTGGGCTAAACAAACCGGCCTGAAGCCTCAATAGTTCGTTCAAACGCAAGAGCGAATGATCGGGAAGAACTTCGGACTTGCAACCCTCATTGGTACATCTTAACACTTCGAGATGGTCCGCTTGGATGGGGTAAACCCGCCCATCGTGCTCCATCTTCACAGAGTAATCCACAATGGTCGGCGCAAGCGTACCGGCCCGACACTTCATGCACTTTCGAGGGCGTTTGTTCACTGTGTCCATATGATTGGCCCCCTTACTTGGGGGTGAGCGTTCAAGAGAGCCACGACGGGAAATTCGGGATCGTTATCTACTAATTCCATCTCAACAAACTCGCCACGCGGGAACCCGTCAATATTGACAGTAATCGAATACCAGAATTCTCGCCGGTGAATCCAGTTTTCTCGATTCTCAACCCACTCGCGAATTTCGCCGCCGCCCACAATCCACGCTTGCGCCAATTGTCTGATCGTGATTGCCGTAAACCCTTGGTTTGCCGGGTCGCCGCTGACGCGGAGAGCTACTTCGGAATCAATCCAATCAAAGCAATTGCTCAGACCAGAACTGGCCGCTAGTCGGACTAGGGCGATTCTAGCCAGAGTGTCGGCACAATTAACTCTATTCCTTGACATGATCTAGGTCAAGTAGGTTCTTGGTTTCGAGACAATTATAGACAAATAATTGCTAATCAAAGACTTAGGTAACGAAGAAGAAACCCCTGGCGAACCAAAAAGCTGAATTCTGAGCCATTGTACATCATTGTGCGGAATGGACTACAGTATTCTTTGGTCGGTCTGAATTGCGCAGAATTCGACGCGGACGGTCCCAGTTTGGGCTTTTGCACTTTGGGCAAACGCGCGGCTTCTCGTCGCCGCGAGGCAA
Organism: Gemmataceae bacterium; assembly: GCA_041495645.1. Lineage (GTDB taxonomy): Bacteria > Planctomycetota > Planctomycetia > Gemmatales > Gemmataceae > JBGQCZ01. The sequence continues at coordinate 9,680 of JBGQCZ010000132.1, forward strand.
CCACTCATGACCACATCGACAACGGCAACCCAACAGCATGACCATTCCAATTTCCTTTGCTTTGCTCATCGGGGGAACTCCTGAAAGTATTTACTAAAAGTATATACGAATAGTATTGACTAGTCTACTCTTATTGGTATATACTATTAGTATAAACAAATGGGAGTGACAGCGATGACCCCCCGAGAAGAACGCGGACTGGTGATTGCGACCACGAAATGCGTTGAACGCAACGGCGATACGTGGATTGTGCCATCGCAATCCGGTCCCCACAAATACAAGGTTGCGCCCGGGTGATCGGCGACAACTATCCTTCCGCTTCAGCGACAATCAAAAATCCGGTCCGCGATTGCCAGCGGCGCCACCGGGGA
>JBGQCZ010000133.1:0-9900 GCA_041495645.1 Gemmataceae bacterium
CTCCCCCGCCTGCGAGCCGCGGACAAAAGTCGAGCCGTTGCAGGCGGGGGAGAGGGGCGAGGGCCTGCCGCGCGGGAATTGGCCCGACCGCATCTGCAGCCCGTCCCAGGTTCCCTCCTACCCAAGCCCCGATTCATGACGGCACCGGCATCGCCTCCGAGGCGGGCGACCAGCAGCCAAACGAGCCGGCTCACTCAGCGCTGAGCCGCGCGTACGTAGATCTGGATCGAGCGCTCGACGAACTCGCGGATCGACTGATCGCCAGACAGCGCGAAGAACGCGAACAACGCGAAAATGCCGCCATGCACACGGACGCCGGGGGGGCAGTGTCTTCAAGGCCGCACGAAATTGAGACGCCGGCTTGCCGGGTCGCGGGTCAAATACTTGAGTCACCAAGGAATCAACTTGCCGGTTCTGGTTTGTAGTCCACGCTCGACAACACATTGATCTTGACCGTACCTCCCATCGTCGCTGGATTGCTCAACTTGACCGTGAGACGAAGGAGGTTTAGCGAATTCTCTGTGCCCCCAACGACCCCAGCATAGATAACGGCAACGTCAGCGCCCACATCCGAACTCACGGGCGTGACCACGGAGTACGACGCCGATCCCATATCATCCCGCGTTTTGAAATTGGCGGTGACTTCTTTCTGGCCAGCTTTGAATGGAACGTGCACCTGAGAAATCTTCATCTGCTAATCTGCTTTCAACTTGAGGTATTGGGTGGCTCGGTCAGCAAGCAGATGCTTGCGCTGCTCATTTGTCTTCGCCACTCGGCGTGTCCCCGCTCTCATTGTCTTCATCGTTGCCCAGCGCTTCCAAGTGAACATGCGGAATCAAGATCGGCTGGGTTATCCCCGGCGATTCTCCTTGGCTCCCAATGACATAGGTGACGTTGGCAACCCGCATCCGCGAACCGCGCTCCGGTTCGATAATCTCGCCTGCTCTTGGGATGCACGGCGAAAATACCGCGTGCATTTCCCTGTAAGCGCCGTCGGTGGTGTCGATGAGTTCAAGGTGGTGCAGCGCGCCGAACCAATTCGCCTCCGGCGTGCGAAACCGTGAGACATGCTCGAACCCTGAGCCACTGGACGCGAGCTTCTTCAAAGCGTCTGGAAATCGGCTTTGGAGCATGCACATTTTCATGACCAAGATGGCTTTCAATTCATCGATTCCGTCGCGATGCAGCCGTTCCTTGATTGCCATGCCGTCAGCGGGTTGCTCACCGCTTTCAATTTCTTCAAGCATATTTTCGACTTCTTCCTGCTGTTCCTCCGTGACGCCTGGCGATTCATTTTCCTCATTGATGACACTCTCAAATCCGTTCATCAATCCAAAAACACGATCAGCCGGAACGGCATCTCCCCCAGCCCACCGCTGAAGTCTCAGCACTTCCGCAAGCAGTCGTGTGTTTTGCAGATCGATCATTGTTGTCCCTCCGTGAGTAATCGAGAATCCCATCGTAATCCAATCATTCGCCCTGGCGATTTTCAAGACGAACTGGGGCGTGTCTTTTTGCAAGAATCGAACTCGTCACGTGGTATTCTTCGTGGAGTTGAGCCAAATCGTCAAATGCGCGAGGGTGTTGGCGCATCATTGTGAGCCAAACGAGATCGAACACGTCTCTCGCGATGTCGATAGTTTCGAGCGCCCATTGTTCATCGAATGCATCCCTAACGAGCAACGCCGATTCATCGATCAATCGACTGGCAACGTAGGCTGATGGATGGACGTACTTGTTGAGTTCATCCCAGCGCCACTTGTAATGATCGCGAACTTCCTTTTCTTCGCCTGCGAGAGGCAAGACGACGCACAACACCGGCTCCATGCAGCTATCCCAGCGAAGGTGCCGCTCGTGCTTTTCCAACCAAGCAAGCTTGTCATCCGGTGTCGGCCCAGGCAATGGCCAAGGGCAGTCATCGGAGGGTAGAAAGAAATTCTCGGCAAAGAACGCGCGAAAAACGGACTCCCAGACGTAGCGGAGGCGACTCAAGAGAATGGGATAATTTCCCGATACGAAAAAGAAATGGAACCAAGTTACTTCCTTGAAGATGCCCCACGCAATATGCATCAGGAAATTCAATTCTTCGCCGTAGGCTTTTCGCACCGCGGCATTGATGTTCATGCAATCGTTGGCGACGTTGACGAAGAATCCGTTCTTTTCGATCCCAAGACAGTCGCGCGATTCACGTTCAACGTCGGCCAGCAAATCGCACATTGACTCGATCCATAATTTCGGTTTTTCGGTCATGTTCTCCCTCCCCACGGTCACTGTATGAAGGATTTCGCCCGAACACTGAAGGACGTGCCAGCCGAAAAAGAAGTTCGCGCCAGTACACCAACTCATAAGATGAGCGAAGGCAGAACGTTCCCTGGGTCAACGAAGGAGGGATCGTGCAAAAATCGCTCGTCTTCATCTCCCATATCACGGAGGAAAAAGAGATCGCCTTAGCCTTGAAGCAACTGGTCGAGACAACATTTCTCGGAATGATCGAAGTTTTCGTTTCGTCCGACCCCACGAGCATAAAGCTGGGTCGAAAGTGGCTTGACGAGATAACGCACGCACTGAAGACATGCGCCGTCGAGATCATACTTGCCAGCCCGGAATCCGTGAAACGCCCTTGGATCAATTTTGAAGCTGGGGCCGGTTGGATTCGGGAAATACCGGTCATCCCGCTCTGTCACTCCGGAATGACTCCATCCAATCTGCCAGCGCCATTGGGCACCTTACAAGCAGCCACGGCAACGAAAGAAAACGAGTTGAAGCTTGTATTTCCGGTGCTGGCCGAGGCAATCGGATGTACGCTTCCGCAGATTGACTATTCGGAATTCATCTCGGTGGTAAATGCGTTTGAAGAAACGTCTCGCGAAATCAAAGCTATGAGTGCCACTACCCCAGTCGCAACTACAGCGGGATTCAAGCCGCATGAATGGGCAACGTTTCTCGAGGCGGCTGAGAAATCCACTTCTCCTGGATCGACAATTGCAGTGTCGTATTTGCAAGAATTAATGGGCAAGGCCGGGTATCGCGCAATTGCTGTGACGTTGGCAATTGCTGTGCTGAAGAGAAAGGATTTGATCGAGGTATTATCGGAACAGGGTTGGAATAACGAATCTTATGATGTTGTGCGGCTGAGCGACGAAGGTTGGCGCCTGCTCGAAGACAACCAAGACAAACTCACACTTGTCAATGCGCCTGCTCCGCAGTCGCAGCCAGCTAGGGCACAAGTCGGGTCAGATGGGGACATTCCATTTTAGCAACGCTTCGCTGAACGCAATCCAAAGAAAAACCCCGGCAACGAGCCGGGGTGCTATCGGCCGGAAAAAGGGGACATTCAGGGGACATTCAGCTTTTTCGCCTGGCCGATGTCTCGATAATCGCACGCGCACCTGAATGGCGAAAAATCAGGAATAATCAGGAATAATCAGGATGTCCCCATTTTCCCTCCCCATTTTCCCTCCCCATTTTCCCATTTTTGCTTCAAAAAGCTGCCGTCCTTTTGCTTCCGATGACAAAGGAGAAGCGGCGATTCATTTTTTCTTCGTGCCCCAACTTACCGAGCTCCCCAGCTGACCACGACCAAAGTCCTGTTCGGTTGTGGCGCGCCACAGCTGCTGGTAGGGGTCCATCAGGTACCACGCCATCGTGTCCGGAGCGGTGTTCATCTTCTTGAACCTGTCCACGTCAGCCCGGCTATATCCTCTAGCCTTTGGGTGCGTGTGGCAGAACGCGACTCGGAGAAGATCCTTGGGCACCGCCGGTGACACCCAAGTCTCCGACCCCATTTCCGGCGTGGTGTAGTGGTATTTCCACACGACCGTAGGATAAGCGCCAGCATTAGCGTTAGGCTGCGCGTAGTGTTTTTTGATCACCCAGAATCCGAACTCCTTTTGCTTCCATTCCATACTGTTGCCCAGGACCCACTGGAAGCCGGCCGCCGCCGCCGCGTCCGGGGTATCGAACGACTCGGATAACCGGGGGTCACGAATGCCCACTCCGGCGTCACTAACACCCACTCCGCCCAAGGGGTCGCCGGATTTGGATCCAAAAGGATCGTTCCCGCGAGGGTTCTGAAATCCTGTGCCGCCGAAGGGGTCTCGGGGAGACGATCCGGGGAACCGAGGTGGCGAAGGCGATTGTTGGGCGGGGATGCGCGGCAAAGGGATCTGTCCAGGGTTAAACCGAGGGAGGGACGGCGACTGTGGGGGGCCAGTGGTGGGCACAATAAAGGGGACGCGAGGAGGCGGCGGCACGGTCGAACGGGCGCCGCCCCCCGGCGCACTTGGCATGCGCCGCACGGCGGGGGTGCCGCCGCCGCTCGCAAGGCCGAACTCTCCAAGGCCGAAGTCTTGGACATTGCCTTGGCGGACAAGATTGTTAGGTGCCGGTTGCGGGTCCGAGGCTCCTCGCCACCGTGGCGGGACACTGTCTTGGCCCGAGCCGCGGTCGGGGCTTTGGACGACCGTGTAGGTGGAGGTCCGCGCCACCAGTTCCACGGTCTTGCCGTCCCCCGTTCCGGCTGACAGGGTGGCTTTGAGCCTGTATTGTCCGGGCTGCGGACGGCTGTGGTAGCCCCACGTGCCGAAGTCAACGGTCATGCCTGGGGAGAGGGTCACCACGCTACCCCCTTCGGCGACCGAGTTGCCTTTCGCGTCTTCGACCCACATCATCAGTATGAAGTTATGCCGGCCAGGCGCGCCCCCTGGACTCACTCCTACCCGCGCGCCGACCGGCAGGGTGAACCCGAGGGTCGCAGCGTCCACGTGCTGCTCTTCTCCGTCACCGGGCTGCACGTAGGTCAGATACCCGAAGGGCCCGTCCGCGGCCTGCGAGGCGGACAAGTCCCTCATCACATCTTGGGTCTTGTCCGACTTGGCAGCGGTTTTCGTTCCCGCCTTCTCCGCCGGGTCCGACTTCCCGGCCGGTTTTTCGCCCGGCTGTCGCGGCTGGCCCAAAACCAAAGGTAAGGACCAGGCCAAGCCCACCAAGCCAATGGCCGCCAGCAGCACCAACATTCTGTGACGCATGACAATCCCTCTTTGGGGCCATGAGAAACCTCCGAGGGCATGACCCCGTGCGGTCGAAGGTGCAAATCCCTGGACGAATCATGGGCAGGACGAGCGTTGCAGAAGCGGGGCTCTCATGTCGGTTGGGACCAGCTTGGGCAACCGCCAATGGAAAAAGCCGACGTGGTGGAATACCCTGAGGCATTCGACCACATCGGCTTACTCTCTAACGAGCCCCCCAGCATGGCCGGGTTGCCCTTTGTCTCGTCTTCCGACTTCAAGAGCATTAGAATCGAAGCATTATCAATGTCAACACTTTTCCCGCTTTTCCTTTTGGGAATAACGGTGACAGCGGGAATAAGGAATAACGGCGACAGTTTCTGGAAGTCATCGTCAAGGTATTGGTTGCTGCCGAAAATCGCGCATCGGCCGATCGCCGTGGACGCGGTTATTCCCCCGTGTCGTTGCCGATGCGAGCATGCCGACGGCCGGTGCCGTCACGTCATGAAGCGCGAGCGTTGCTCGCGGCGATCGTCCAAATCCGGCAAACAGGCGGGAGTCCGCAGCTGGCAGGCTGTCGAGCAGACTTTGCCGGCGGTGAATCGGCTGGGCGAGGCGGTGCGCTGGACCGACAGCATCGTGGACCACGTCGGCTACCAGGACGTGTCGGTGCGGCGCGGCAAATTGGAACGCAACCTGGCGCTCTCGGAGTTGGATCATGCCGACATGCTCGGCGACGCCTTCACGCTGTTCAACCTCGGCTGGACGCTCATGGACCTGGGCCGGACGCAAGAAGCGCTCGGCGGAAAAAGGAGACTTTCTGCTTTTTCGCCTGGTCGAGGTCTCGATAATCGCCCGCGCACCTGAATGGCGAAAAAGCAGAAAGTCCCCATTTTCCGGTTGCCGTCGTGCGCCGGCAATTGGGGCAGAAGACCAAGCTCGCGAGGTTTGCCGCGAAGGGTTGCTGCGGCGTACTTAGCGAACAAGCCTGACGCGCAAGCGAAGGATCGCGGGGCTTCCTTCGCTTGCGCGTCAGGCTTGCAGAACCTCAGATCTCAGTTGCCGCCCGCACCCGGACGGCGTCCGAAGCCTTGGCGCATGTCCTTGAATTGCTTCCGTTGTTCCTCGGTGAGGATTTTTTCGAGCTTGGCGTCCACTTCCTTTTGCGCCTCCTCGAGTTGTTTCTTCTGCTCGGCGGTCAGCTTGAGCGTGTCTTGTACGAAGGTCGACATGATTTGACCGGGTTGCGGAATGCCACCGCCGAATCCGCCTCCACCGCCGAACCCGCCGCCGCCGCCAAATCCTTGGGGACGCATTTCGAACGGCTCGCCCGTGAGATCCTTGACCAGTTTTTTCTGGTCATCGTCGAGGGCTTTTTGAATGTTCTCGGCCGCTTCCTTTTCGAGCGCTTGACGCTTGCGTTGTAATTGCGGGTCGCCGCGGGTCAAATCGCGAACGTCCTTCTGCAGGTCTGCATTGATCGCCTGAATCTTGTCTTTTTGTTCGGAACTCAACTTGAGAGTCTTCTGCACCTCTTCCTTGGTGTACATGCCGAGGCCCGCCTGCTGGTTGTCGATCTGCGCAAGGCGTTTCATTTGTTCGGGCTTGAGCACGGAGCTCACGGCCTTGTTGTTGGCCTCCGCCATTTTCTTGAACATCTCGGTCCGTTCCTCCATCGAGGCGTCGCGAATCTTGGCAAACACGTCGCCCAAATCCTCACGGACCTTAGCCATTACCTCGGTCAGCTTTTCGAGCTGTTCCTTGTCCATTTTCAATTCTTCTTGAAGCTGCCGGTTGAAGCTGAGCATGGCGGCCGCGCCGCCGGGCATGCCGCCGCGGCCAAAACCGCCGCCGCCGAAGCCGCCGGGCGGTTGCGCCGCGGCCGGGCCGATCAGCAGCAAGCCGGTCGTCAATACTGTTGCGAGTTTCCACAAACGCATTGCAAGTCTCCTTCGAAGAGAGGTCGGAAAATTGCTTCCCATGCCGGCATTACTTCAAGCCGATGCGAAAAGTTTCGTTCGGCGCTCATTCAATCGTCCACAATGTCAACGAATCCTGATCCTTAATGAACACGCGATTGCCGGAAATGATTGGATAGGCATAGGTGCCGCCGTCCGCGACCTTGTAGCCGGCCACTTTCTTGAATTCCTTGCCGTCCGGCTCGAAGACAACCAGTTGAGCGGCGGGGGTGAGCGCGAAGAGAACCGAGCCGGCGTCCACAATCGAGCCGTAACCGCCGCCGCCGCCCATTCGTCCCCCGCCCCCGCCGCCTCCTCCTCCGCCCCCGCCGGCACGAGCCGACGCCGGCGCGGGAGCGGTCCAAGTCGTCTTGCCGTCTTCCCCGCTCATACAGAAAAACTCATTGCGATCGCTCAGCCCGTAAAGCAGCCCGTCTTTCAATACCGGCGTGTTGAACTTGACCGCATTCTTGTTGCTCCATAGTTCCTTGGCGGAGAGCTTGTCGCCGTCTTTTTCAATCTTGACGGCCTTCGTGCCGCGCCCCGTGCCGGAGTAAATCACGGTGTTTCCATCGACAATCGGTGTCGCCGAGTTGTATTGCATTTGCGCGTGGGCAAAAGGTGATTGCCAGAGAACCTTGCCATCGGCGGGGCCGATCGCGACGATTTGCTGGTCGGTCTCGGCGACTACTACTTTGACGCCATCCACCGTAAGCAGAACTGGTGAGGCATAGGCGGCGCTGTCATCAGTCCATTTCCATTTTTCATTGCCGGTGGCCAGGTCGTAAGCGACGATCCCGCCGCCGGTTTCGGCTCCCACCTGCGTGATGACGAGGCCGTCGACCACGATCGGTGAACTCGAAATGAAGAAACGCGGAAGTTTGCCGGTGCTGTCCTTGCGCCAAAGCTTCTTGCCGCTCTCGGCATCGTAACAAGACAGGACGCCGCGCACGCCGTACAGCACTACCTTTCCGTCCGCAACCGTTGGCGAGCATCGTGGCCCCGAGTATCCCTGGGCGCCGCCGGTCGCACCGCCGGTCTCGTACTTGTCCTGCCAGATGTCCTTGCCGTCCGCAGCGTTCAGGCAGCGGATGATCTCATTTCCGCTTTGACGCGCGAACACATACAGCTTGTCGCCGACGAGCGAGGGTGTGGCGACGCCGTCGCCGACGGTGATTTTCCACTTCTTGGTCAACTCCTTGGGCCAGCTCTTCGGCGCAGTGAAGCCCGTCGCCTTGGCATCCCGATTAGTTCCGCGCCATTGCGGCCAGTCCTGGGCGCTCGCGCTGGTCGCAACGAGCAGCGCGATCACACCCGTCAATCGAATCGCGTTGTGCATTGTGGCTCCCGTTCGGATCCGTCTTGGTCTGCTGGGACAAACGCTCCTGCTTCTCGAAACCCCAAGAGCGGACAAAGGTTGTGATCCGAATGTCTATTGTCTTACGGGATCTCGGGGACATTATGGCCGTTGCGGCCCGAATCCGCCGGGCGGCCCGGGCATTGGCCGGAACGGACCCTTGAACGACTCGAACGAGCCTTTGAACGGTTCGCCGGTCATTTCCTGCCAGCGCCGCGATTGCTCTGGAGTCAACAGGTCGAGGCATTTGTCGTAGCTGTCCTTTGACCTTTGCACCATCAGCTTTCGGAAATCATCGCGCGGCGGACCACCGGGCGGGCGCGACGGCGGGCCGCCAAGAAACGATTCTTGTTCGATCATGCGCATGCGATCACGCTGGTCCAAACTGAGCTGCAAGGCCGTCGCGATTTCCGATTCGCGAAAAGCTGCCGGCCCGCGAAATTGCAAGGCGATCTGACGCAAGCGAACAACCTGCTCAGGTCGCAGAATCGCGCTGACAGCCGCTTCATTGGCCCGCGCCCGATCGAGAAACCGCTGATGCCGCTCATCCGCCGATAGCCGATGAAACTCGCGAAATGGATCCTCGCGCCGCTCGTCGAGGTTCCGGTTCAGACCCGCCAATTGCTCCCGCTGTGCATCGGTTGCGCGCAGGTCGTCCAGTACCGCCGCCTCGCGCAGCAGAAAGATGTTGCGGTCGCCCTGCAGCAACGCCAAATCGTCGATGATGCGCTTCACACGGTCGCGAGTGATCGCCAGTTCGGCCTGAGCGTCCGGGTCGTCGCGGCGCTGCTCGATGAACTTTTGATAGTAGGCCAGCGCGGCTTCGAGCATGCGTTTCCGCGGTCCCTCGAAAAACGGATTGTCGTTCAATTCTTCCTCGGCGATGCGAATCATCTCGTCCGCCACCTTGCGGGCAAGTTCGAATCGCTCTTCGGCCTCCTTGGCCCGTTGCCGTTCTCGATCGTAGGCGCGAGCCACAAGCAAGGTGCTCGCCGCCAACCCGAAGAACCCCAGGATCAGGAATAATCCGGTGGTTTTGACCAGTGCGGGGTGGCGGCGAATCCACTTGTGGGCGCGGTCCAGCATGGACGGCCGCCGGGCAAGAATGGGCCGCTCGTCCAAATACCGGCGCAGGTCTGCGGCCATTTCACCGGCGGTCGCGTAGCGGTCTCCCGGCGCTTTGGAAAGCGCTTTGAGGGCGATCGTTTCCAATTCGACCGGAATCGATCGATTGACTTGCCGGAGCGGACGCGGCTCATCGTTGAGAATCTGGTGCAACAACGATTGGCGGTCCGGGCCGGGGAAGAGCGGTTCCAACGTCAACAATTCATACAGGGTTGCGCCGAGCGAATACACGTCGGTGCGTTGGTCAACCAAGACGCGATTTCCGGAGGCCTGTTCGGGGCTCATATAGCGCAGAGTGCCGAGAAGATTTCCCGTCTGCGTCAAGCTGACATCGGCGGAGACTTGAGCCAGGCCAAAGTCGGTGATCCAGACCGTGCCTTTGGCATCGAGCAACAAATTGGCGGGCTTGATGTCCCGATGAATGACGCCGGCGTCGTGGGCGTACTCGAGGGCA
>JBGQCZ010000134.1:0-9834 GCA_041495645.1 Gemmataceae bacterium
CCGGTCTCGACCCACCCTACTCGTTTGGCCCGAGAAGAAAATCCCACCACTTCATCTTTTCCATCAGTTCGCCAAATGCGAACGACGACAGGTTGGCCAGCGTGATTACCGCGAAGCCCCGCAACATGGAGCGACGCAGCCATTCCTTTCGTTCGCCGAACGCCAGCCAGAAAAGCGTACACTCCGCCGCCGGAGCGAAGGTCTCCGCGACCCAAAGGAAGAGCGTGCGATCGGGCATCAACAGCGGCGGCAGAACCAGCACCACAATCGGGTACGTGCACGCCGTGAGCCAGATGCCCGAGAACAGTCGCCGCGCAACGCGATGCCGCGGCGATAGTCCCAACAGCAGAATCGGCGTCTCGATGGCGATCGTCAGCGGATAGCCGATCACCAGGAACTTCCACAAATTGGCCTGCGTGAAATGCATGTTCCCGCCAACCCGTTGCTTTTGCCGCACACTCGATTACACTGCGACTATCGAACCTGCCCCTATTGGGATTCTGCCATGTCACCCGCTCACGAACATACCGAAGACGGCCTGTCACGCCGCGGCTTCGCCCAACTAGTTGCCGCCGTGGCCGCCGGCGTTGCGCTCCCGGCTGCTGCTGCCGGAGCCGGGCCCGATGATCCCCCGAAACCCGTCAAACCCGAGATCACTCGGGAACAAGCAATCGAAACCCTCATCCGTCAACGCTTTGGCAAACATTTGACCGACGACCAAGTCCGCAAGCTCACTCAGCGCGTCGCCAATCTTAGCCGAACGGGCGATGCGCTCAAACGCGTGCCGCTCACCAACGCCGACGAGCCCGCTGTGATCTTCCGAGCCGATTGATGCGCTCTAGCCGGGGTTGTCGGCCAGAAATCTCTCTAGGGCATTCAAATCCGCTGCCGCAACGCGAAACTCGGCCGCTCCAAGCAATTCGCGCAATTGACCCGGACGCCGCGCCCCGACAATCGCCGCCGTCACCGCGGGCAAGCGCAACGTCCAAGCAACAGCGACTTCACCCGGCGTTCGCCCGTGCTTCCTGCCGATCTCTTTCAACAACTCGACCAACTTCAAGTTGCGCGACAACAGCGGTTCCTGAAAATGCCGGTTCTTTTCGCGCCGCCAATCGTCGACCGGCAATGCGGCAATCCGTTCGCGGGTCATTTTGCCGGTCAGCAATCCCGATTGCATCGGCGAATAGACAATCGCGCCGATGTTGTGTTCGGCACAATAGGGAAGGATCTCGGGCTCGATGTCGCGGCGGACCATGGAATAGGGCGGCTGCAATGAAGTAATCGGAGCAATCGCCGCGGCCCGCTTCATCTGCGCCACGTTGAAATTCGACAGGCCGATCCAGCGGACTTTTCCTTCCTCCTTCAACTGGGCCATGGTGGACCAGCCTTCTTCCACGTCCTCATCCGGTTCCGGCCAGTGCATCTGATACAGATCGATGCGCTCGAGCTTGAGCCGTCGCAGGCTGTCTTCGCATTCCCGGCGAATCGAGTCGGCCTTGAGGCTTTTCCCAATCTGTCGCTTCGCGTCCCACACTCGGGCGCACTTGGTGAAGACGTAGGGCCGGATGCGCAAGCCTTCGAGCGCCTTCGCCACCACTTCCTCGGAGTGGCCCAACCCGTAAACGGCCGCGGTGTCGATCCAATTCACGCCCAATTCGAGCGCTTCGCGGATCGCGGCGACGGATTCGCGGTCGTCTTGCGCTCCCCAGGCGAACGCCCAGTCGCCGCCGCCCAGCGCCCAAGCCCCAAAGCCAATCGCCGTGATGTTCAGGTCGCTGTTTCCAAGTGGTCGCGTCCGCATTGGTGGTTTCCAGAAAAATCGTGTACGAAATCAGCCCGCCATCTCCACTAATACGATAGACGGCCCGTGCCCCAATTGGGAGAATGCCATGCGATTGACTTTGCGAACATTATTGGCGTACCTCGACGACACGCTCGACCCCGAACAAGCTAAGCTGATCGGCCAGAAGGTGGCCGAGAGCCCGGTGGCCCAGGAATTGATCGAACGGCTCAAGAAAGTCACGCGGCGGCGCAGCCTCGCCAATCCGCCCGTGCTCGGCGATTCCTCCCGCCTCGATGCCAACACCGTGGCCGAGTATCTGGATAGCAAGCTTTCCCCCGAGGAGCTTTCGCAGGTCGAACAGACTTGCCTCGAAGATGACGTCTATCTGGCCGAGGTCGCCGCCTGCCATCAGATTCTGACGCTGATGCTGAGCGAACCGACGCGCGTGCCGCCCACTGCACGGCAGCGAATGTACCGGCTCGTCAAAGGACGTGAGTCCATCCCCTACCGCAAACCACCCGAATTTCCCGCCGACGTCAACAGAGACGGCCCGATCGGCAAATCCGAAGACACCAGCCCATCGCGTTGGGGTTTGTACGTGGCCGGAGCGGCGGTCATGATCGTCGGGCTCGCGGTGAGCATTACTCTGGCTTGGCCCAAACCGCAATCGCGCCCCAAGGGAAGCGCCGTCGCAGCTACATTGCCGAAAGACCATCCAAATCCAGGCGACGTTCCCGCTCCCCCGGGCACCAGTAACAAGGAACCACCCAAACCCGACAACCCCAAAGCGGACGCCCCCAAGCCGATGGCCGACGTGCCGAAACCGATGCCCCCCATGCCGGACGTGCCGAAGCCGATGATTCCGATGCCGGACCCGCCGAAGAAGCCGCTCGATGCGCCGCCCGCCAATGAACCGAGCAGCGAACGGCGCGAGATCGGCGAGGTTGTTTCACCCGCGTCGGCGCTGGTCGAGCATCGCGGCGGACCGAAAGACACCTGGCAGTCTCTCTTGCCGAAGGCGCGACTCATGACGGCGACTCAATTGATGAGCCTGCCCGGCAGCCGCAGCGATCTGAAGCTCGATTCCGGCGTGCAGCTTTCGCTCTGGGGCAGTCTGCTTGAATTCATGCCGTTCGCAATGTTCGAGAGCGCGGTGATGCTGCACGTTTCGCCGGCCGGTTTCGACGCCGACCTGACTCTCGATCGCGGCCGCATCGTTCTGTCCAGCCAAAAGCCGGCCAAAGTGCGCTTGCGCTTCCGCACCGAGATTTGGGACCTGAGCTTGAGCGAAAAAAACGAGGTCATCGTGGACCTGATGACCAGCAACCCGGGCGGAGCACGCTTCAGCAAACAACCCGGCGGCGAAAGCCCCATGTCCCAGGTGTTCCTGGGCGTTCTCAAAGGCAAGACCGTTCTCGTTGTCGGCGATCTCAAGCCGGTCGAACTGACGGCGCCGCTGGGCCCCGGCGGTCCGCGCGTGCCCGCCCTCATCGGCTGGGACAACAAGGGCAAGATCAAGGAACCCGAACGGCTTGTCGAAGTATTGCCGCATTGGACCGGAGCGCTGCCAACCAAGTCGCCCGTCAAGGAAGCAGCCGCCGAAATGAAGGCCGTCGTGGACGCGCTGGTCAAACGGCTCGCTGAAAAAGGCGCGACGCCCTCCCTGGCCCTGATCGAAATGGCCGAATCACCCAAACTATCGGACCAGACATACGCCGCGTTCGCATTGCCCGCGATCGACCTGATCGCCACACTGGCCGATGCGCTCGATGACATTACCAAGCCCGCGCTTCGCGGTCCCGCGGTCCTCTCCTTGGATAACTGGATCGCCCGGCCGGGAGACAACGGTTTGGCGCTGCACCAAATGCTCATCAACAAGAAGGGCTATTCCGAATCGCAAGCCGACGCCGTGCTGCAACTGCTGCACAACTTTTCTGAACAAGACATCGCGGCCGTCGGCACCTATGAATTGCTGTTCGACTTGCTGAACAACGAAAAGCTATCGGTCCGCGAATTAGCGCTGTGGCAACTGCTGCGCCTCGACCCGGAAGGCGCCAAGACGTCGATGTACAACCCCGTCGTCGACGATCGCACTCCGGCCATCAATCGCTGGCGCAAGCGACTAACTGAAGGGAAGCTCCCGCCCAAAGCGCCAAAGCCGATGGGCGAACCAACTCCTAAACCAATGGGCAACGGCCCCGCCGCGAAACCACCGGGCGGCGATAAGAAACCATCGCGGCAAGGGCCCTCGTAGCAGTTTCATTTGCCGTGGTGAGATTTCATGATCGACCGGCCGGAACATAGCAAGAGACCTCATTCTTCGCGCCAACGTTATCGGGACTTTGTCCAAGACTACAAGCATCGCCGGCTCGACGAACAGGCGGACGCCGAAAAAAACGGCAAGCCGCCCGACGACTCGGCGAAAACGGATGACCCGAAGCTCAAGCGCCGCGGCAAGCGGCGCGAGTATCTGCGCGAATATCTGCGCTGGCTCTGGCCGCATCGTTACGCGGTCGGCGTGCTTTTCGTCCTGGCGTTGCTCGTGGCCGGCATGGAAATGATCGAGCCGCTGTTCATGCGGTTCATGATCGATCGCGTGCTCCTGAATACCGAATTGGATCCGTCGTCGCGTCTCTTGCACCTCAATCTCGCGGGCACCGTGTTTCTCGGTGTGATCCTCATTTCCAAAATGATCGGCGTGCTCAAAGACTACCGCCAGCGCCTGCTCAACACGCGGGTCATGCTTTCGCTGCGCCGCTCGCTCTTCGACCGCTTGCTGCACCTGCCGCTGCCCAAGCTGTGGGACATGAAGACCGGCGGCATTTTGTCCCGCCTCACGGGCGACGTCGATACGACCACCGGGCTTTTACAGATGGCGTTCGTGTCGCCGGCCCTGTCGATCATCCGCCTCGCCATTGCCGTGGGTGTACTGCTCACGCTGAATGGGCGGTTGGCGTTGATGGCAATGGCCGTCATCCCCGGCGCGATGCTGATGAGCTTCGTCTCGGCGCGGCGCATCCGGCCCATTTACCGTTCGGTCCGAAAGGACGTCGAAGAGATCGACGGCCGGGTGGGCGAAACGTTCTCGGGGATTCGCGTGGTCCGGGCGTTCGGGCGCGAGATGCGCGAGATCCTCGACTACATTCGCGGCCGGCACACTGTGCTGCGCAAGGAACTCTTCGCCCATCGCCGCGAGTTGATCCTGTGGACGTCTTGGGGCCTGCTGATCGCGGGCGTCAACGTGGTGATCGTCTGGTACGGCGGCTACTTGAACATCATGGGCCGCGCTTCCATCGGCGACATGATGGCGTTCCAATGGTACATGTTTCTGCTGCTGAACCCGGTGTGGAACATTGTCAACTCCTTTTCCGAGCTTCAGCGTTCGCTGGCGGCGATGGAGCGCGTGTTCGAAGTGTTGGCGATGGACGACGACAAGCCGGATCGGCCCGACGCGCGCGACGCGCCGCACGTGGTAAGCGAGATTCAGTTCGACAACGTCGAGTTCGAATACCGCGAAGGCCGGCCGGTCGTGTGCGATTTCAACGTCGTCGTGCCCGGTGGCACGGTGGTCGCCTTGGTCGGTCGAAGCGGGGCAGGGAAGACGACAGTAACGGACCTGGCGGCGCGTTTTCACGATCCCACGAAGGGAAGCATCCGAGTCAATGGCGTCGACATTCGCGACTTTCGCCTGAGCACCTACCGCGACCTGCTCGCTCTCGTGCAACAAGACGTCTTCTTGTTCGACGGATCGGTGCGCGACAACATCGCCTACGGCCGCCATCATGCCACGGACGCCGAGATCGAAGACGCCGCCCGCCGCGCGAACGCGCACGAGTTCATCGTCAAGCTTCCCGATCAGTACGAAACGTTTGTCGGCGAGCGCGGCGTAAAACTCTCGGGCGGCCAGCAACAGCGGCTGGCTATCGCCCGGGCGATCCTGGCCTCGCCGCAGATCCTCATCCTCGACGAGGCCACCAGCAACCTGGACACGGAAAGCGAACAACTCATTCAAGCGTCGATGGCGACGCTGCTCGCCGGGCGAACCACCTTCGTCATCGCCCACCGCCTCTCCACCATCCGCCGCGCCGACCTGATCCTGCTCATGGAAGACGGCCGCGTCATCGAACGCGGCAACCACGAAGAACTCATGAACGCCCGCGGCGCTTACCACGGAATGGTCCTTCGCCAAATGGAATCGGACGGCAAAAACGGCGAAGCACTGTGGCGATGACGAACGCGAGTTCCCGTTGTTACTTCGACTCGAATTAATCGACCGACCACTTTGCGAATGGCAGGCCCCAGCGGATAATCGCGAATGGAGGTGGTTGTTGAAGCCCACGGTGGGCGGATCGAATTGCAAAGTGCGCCTAGCCAGGGAACCATATGTGTCGTGGCGCTTCCCCGGCCAGCATCATGAGGAGGATCGATCGTGAAACAGAAACTGATGGCGCTAGTGGTCGTATTCATCGCGGCGTCTGTCGCGGCAGCCGACGAGAAGGGGGCTCTGTTGAAACTCAATAAGGACGATCTCGGCAAAGTCCCGACTGGCTGGAAGGCCGCTCAGACGGGCAAGGGTGAAAGTGTCTGGAAGGTGGTCGCTGATGAGAGCGCCCCGTCCAAGACAGGCTTTGCGCTGGCTCAGACGACCGCCGATCCGGCCGCCACGTTCAACTTGTGTGTGGCCGAAGACACCAGTTTCAAGGACGTCGAGGCGAGCGTGGCATTCAAAGCCATCAAAGGAGAGCAGGACCAGGGCGGCGGCATCGTGTGGCGTTACCAGGACACTAACAACTACTACATCGCCCGCATGAATCCGCTGGAAGACAACTACCGCGTTTACAAGGTCGTGGACGGCAAGCGCACCCAACTCGAAACCAAGGAGGGACTCAAGGTGCCCTCCGGCGAATGGCATACGCTGAAGATCAAAATGTCCGGCGGGCAGATCGAGTGCTACCTGGACGACAAGAAACAACTGGAAGCTAAGGACGAGACATTCAAGGAAGCCGGCAAAGTCGGTCTCTGGACCAAGGCCGATGCGCAAAC
Organism: Gemmataceae bacterium; assembly: GCA_041495645.1. Taxonomy (GTDB): domain Bacteria; phylum Planctomycetota; class Planctomycetia; order Gemmatales; family Gemmataceae; genus JBGQCZ01. The sequence continues at coordinate 6,827 of JBGQCZ010000134.1, forward strand.
TTACTTCGATCGCTTCACGGTCTCCGGGAAATAAGGCCGCATTTGGGAAAGCCCGGACCGCTGAAAAAAAACGAGCTTGGACGCGAAGGGGGGGTGTGGTTTCACAAACCACGCCCTTCAATTCGAAATGGACTGTCTCGCTTCTTCACTGCCTTCATACACGGCCAGTTCCTCGTGAAGGCGGGCAATCATCTTGCGAATACCCGCCTTCGTGAACCCTTTCGAGCCAATTGGATGGCTCTGTTCCAATCGCTTCAAGCGTTCTTCGAGAAGGCCGATTTCTTCCCGCGCTTTTGCGTATTCCGTCGGATTGGAAATCATATTCGAATCTCCACGAGACCAACATTGTAGCAGAAGTGCTGCCCCGAGTGCTTCTTCGCCCTGCCTCAGCTTCTGCTTCGCGGTCCGGCGAACCTTACGAATGACCTTCTTGACGGTCGAACCGCCAGATTTCGTGTGCATTCCACGCCGGCAACGGCGACAGCCGCAGAATTTCACGTGGTTGGGCAAGTTTCACTCGCTTACCGCAACAAACTGGTGAGAGCCAATTAGAATCCCTCACGCGAAGTATTGGTCTACGGTTCAAATCGTAGGCCCATGCTCCGTTACTCCGCGTGAGGGAGTTCGTTGGACGGCAGGCATTATTTCTTGCCGTTGCCGTTACCATTTCCGTTGCCGTTCCCGTTACCTTGGGTGGGGGCCGCGGCAACCACGGCGTCATTAAGAATCTCGCCCTTTGTGTGGCCAACGACCTTGTCCAGGATCGGATCGGCGAAGAGCCAATCAGCACCCGAAGCGCCGTTGAGCAGGTCCTTGGCGCCGTCGTCGAGAACCGTCGGGGTGGCGCCGCCGATCGAGAGCGGCGTCGAACTGCCGCGGATGGCCGCCACATTGTCGGCGACAGATCCGCCGGTAGTCCACAACTTGGCGATCGCGAAGAGGGATGCCTGGTCGGCGTCGTACTTCGTGGTCCCGCCGATCATCAGGTCGGCCCCCGGCCCGCCGATGAGCTGGTCGGTCCCGGCCCCGCCGATCATCACGTCGTTGCCTTGACCGCCGTTGAGATTGTCGTTGCCGTCTCCGCCCAGCAACACGTCGTTGCCGTTTCCGCCTTTCAACCGGTCGTTGCCGGCGCCGCCGTCCAACCACGCGGGGACTTTAATGGCGCCGGCAACCTGCAGATTGTCGCTGCCGTCGCCGCCGAACACGGCAATGCGTTCCGCTCCGCTAAAGCTCCCCTGCGACTTGCCGTTGATCAGCACCTTGACTCCACCCTTGCCGCCGCCCGGGTTCAGTACGATCGTGTCATTCTTCGCCGTGCCGCCGACCGCCAGCACCAAATGGCCGGGGTTCAGCGGGTCGTCCATCAACGCCACGGCCTTGATGACCACACTCTCGGTGACGGGCGCACTCACGCCGCCGTCTTTGTCGGTAGCCGTCACCGTAACCGTGTTCGTCCCTTCAACGGTAAACGTGTGCGTGACCACCGTCCCCGACGGACCGGTGACCGTCTGGTCCACGGAACCGTTGCCGTCCCAATCGATGGCGTAACTAAAGCCCGCGGCTTGATCCACCGATGATGGATCGTTGGCGCCCAGAGTGAACGAAAGGGTCTGGCTGCGCACGCCCAGGCTCGGGCCGCTTAACGTCGCCGCCGGGGCCACGTTCGCGATCGTGAACGTCCTGCTGTCTGTGGCGTCATGGTCGACATCATGCACCGTGAGCGTGACAACGTAGGAGCCGTTGTCGTCGGGTGTAAACGCAAACGTGGGGTTCGCGCCGGTCGCAAACGGGGTACTGCCCCCATCTTTAGTGACTGTCCAGGAATAGGTGGGCGTCGTCGCGCCGGTCACGGTACTGGTCAAGGCGATTGCGGTCCCTTCAGGGCCGGTGAGCGAAACGGGATCGATCATGGCCGTATGGCTGGGCGTTACGCGGTCTTCCAGCTGCTCAAAGCGAAGCGAGTGTGACGATGGCCGAATCCGCGCGTTTTTCCGCTCCGAAGTCTGTCGAGTGAAACCCATGGCGCGTCGCAAATGTTGCAAGAACATTCGAATCTCCTCCTGAAAAAGGTACTGGCTCATTGCAATCTAGGGGGACAGGTCTGCGGACGGGCCAAACAGGGGCGGCTTGCCCAATGCTCAAGACGGGAAGTCATTGGACGACGGAGTGATGATAGATGCCGGCCAGGTTTGTGTCAACGAAAAAAGACTCGTCGAGCAAAAACTTGTTCATCCTCACGTTAGCTGTTTGGCGCGCCGGGCGCCAATGCAAAGTCAACCATCGCATGACTTGGGTGTAACCAGATTCTCTGGGGGCTCCTGGGCGGCTGTTTTCATACGTCCAGGGAAAAAACGCTGTTGCCCGCCCCGGCCCCCAGAGAATCTGGTTACACCCCATGACTTTCGCAATCAGTGAGGGAAATCGGCCCCGCATCGGGGCTCACTTGAGTGAAATTCGGCGGCGGGATTACGTGCACGTGGAATACAGACAAATCGCCGAGCCCGCCCGCCAGGTTGTCGAATTCGTAATTACCGTTCGCATCGGTAACCGTGTAAACTTCGTCGCCATCCAATGCGCCATTGTTGTTCGCATCGAGATAGACGACCACGTCGGCCAAGCCGGTTCCGGTTGAATCCCGCCATTCATGGCGGGTTTCCGATTCGAGTGCGGACGAGCCCGTTTCACGGGCTCGGACCGATGTGTCAGCCGGTGTATTGAACCGAGTGCTTCGGCGCCGGCTCTTCGTCCTGCTTCAGCGTCTGCTTCGCGGTCCGGCCGAATCTTGACCGGCCTGGCGCCTTCCGTTACATTCACTCCCATCCTATTTTCGGTGGTGTATCAGTTTGTAGTGACCCGCTTTAGCGGGTTCGGAAAAACACCGCCTAAAGGCGGTTACTACAAACCAAACTGAGACACTACCCTATTTTCGGGAGGGAGTGCCATGGGGTCGATTTCTATCGCCTGCTACAAGCCGCGGCCCGGCTGCGAGCAAGCGCTCCTCGAAC
>JBGQCZ010000135.1:0-9798 GCA_041495645.1 Gemmataceae bacterium
CGAAGGAACGCAAGTCCGAGATTAAGCAGAAGTTCCGCCGCAAGGAATCCGACACCGGTTCCACCGAGGTCCAGATTGCCCTCTTCACGGAACGCATCAACGAGTTGACCGAACACATGCGCTTACACCAGAAAGACCACGCCAGCCGGCGCGGTTTGCTGGGATTGGTCAGCAAGCGAAATTGCATGCTGAAGTATTTGCGCATCCACGATCGCAACAAGTATTTGGCGGTCATCGAAAAACTCGGGCTGCGCAAGTAGGTATTGAGGCGCTCCTTTGCGGACCGGCGATCCGGTGCAAGGCGAGCGTGCCTCTCGCTTCCCTTCATCGCTTCCTGCCTGAAGCGCGAGGAATCCTCAAGTGCAACCAAGTCGTGTTGAACTGCAACTAGGCGAACGCGTTCTAAGTCTCGAAACCGGCAAACTCGCCAAACAAGCCCACGGCGCCGTGGTGGTCCGCTACGGCGATACGATGGTGCTGGTCGCCTGCGTCGAAGGCGACCCGATCCCCGGGCGAGACTTCTTTCCGCTCACCGTCGACTACCGCGAACGGACGTATGCCGCCGGCAAATTCCCGGGCGGCTACATAAAGCGCGAAACGCGCCCTAGCACCAAGGAGATCCTCACTGCCCGACTTTGCGACCGCCCCATCCGCCCGCTGTTCCCGACGAATTACATCAACGAAGTTCAAATCATGGCCCAGGTCATGTCCGCCGACAAGGACAACGACCCGGACGTGCTGGCGATGATCGGGGCATCGGCCTCTCTGCACATTTCGCAGATCCCGTTCTTGCAGCCCACCGGCTCCATCCGAGTCGGCCGCATCGACGGTCAAATGGTCATCATGCCGACGCTCGGCCAGCTTGAGGAAAGCGATATCGACTTGGTAGTTTCCGGAACGCGAACTGCCGTGACCATGATCGAAGGCTTCGCCCGCGAAGTGCGCGAAGAAGAAATGGCCAACGCCATCGTCTTCGCGCATCAGCAGGTGGTCAAGGTGATTGAGTTGATCGACCAGTTGCGAAGGGGAGCGGGGCTCGCTCCGAAGGTTGTTCCGCCGGCTCCGCCGGTTAACCCGCTCGTCGAAGTCTTCCAACAAAGATTTGCGGACGAGTTCCGGGTGCGCAAGCTCACGGCCGGAAAGCAGGAGCGGGCTGACAAAATCAAGGAAATGAAAACACGCGTCGAAGGCGAGTTCGAACCGAAAGAAGGGGATGCCAACCCGAAGTACACGGGGTCCCAGGTTTCCCAGGCGTGGGGGGCGCTCGAAGAGCGCGTGGTACGTGATCTGATTCTGGAGGGTCGGCGCATCGACGGTCGCAATCCCAAGCAACTTCGCGGCATCTCTTGCGAAGTCGGGTTGCTGCCGCGCACGCACGGTTCGGCTGTATTCCAACGCGGTGAGACACAGGCCCTCGTCACCACGACGCTCGGCACGGTCTCAGACGAACAAAAAATCGAAGGGTTGATGGAAGAGTACCGGAAGAAGTTCATGCTGGACTACAACTTTCCGCCGTTCAGCGTGGGCGAATGCAAGCCGATTCGTGGGCCGGGCCGGCGAGAAATTGGCCACGGTATGCTGGCCGAACGCTCGCTCAAAGCCGTGATGCCCCCACCGTCGAAGTTTCCGTATACCGTGCGCCTCGTTTCCGAAATCCTTGAGTCGAACGGCTCGTCGAGCATGGCCTCAGTTTGTGGCGGAACGCTCGCGCTGATGGACGCGGGCGTGCCGATTTCCAATCCCGTGGCCGGCATTTCCATTGGTTTGGTCAAGGAGCCGGGCCGCTTTGTTCTGCTGACCGACATCATGGGCGACGAAGACCACTTCGGCGACATGGACTTCAAAGTTTCAGGCACGCAACGCGGCATCACGGGCATCCAATTGGACCTCAAGATTGACGGAATCTCGGAAGAGATTGTCCGAGCGACGCTGACCCAGGCTCGTGAAGCACGCTTGGAAATCATGCGCATCATGCTCAAGACCCTGATGCAGCCGCGCACCAATATTTCCGAGAACGCCCCACGTCTGCTGACGGTGAAGATCAACCCGGAGAAAATCGGCCTGCTCATCGGACCGGGTGGGAAGACCATTCGCGCCATTCAGGAAGAAACCGGCGCTAAGATCGACATCGAGGACGATGGCACGGTCTTCATTGCTCACACCATTGCCGCCGGGGCCGAGGCCGCCAAGCTGCGCGTCGAAGCTCTGACCGAGGAAGTGAAGGTCGGCAAGATTTACGAAGGCAAGGTGACGTCGATCAAGGAATTCGGCGCGTTTATCGAGATCATGCCCGGCCGCGACGGCCTGTGCCACATCAGCGAACTGGACGACAAGTTCGTGAGCAAAGTCGAAGACGTGGTCAAGATGGGCCAAATGGTGCGCGTGAAGGTAATCGCCATCGACGAACAGGACCGCGTGAAGCTGTCGCGCAAGGCGCTCTTGCGCGAAGCCGCGGGTCTGCCGCCTGAAGCGCCGTCCGGCCCGCCACGGCGCGACCGTGACCCGCGGGGAGATCGCGATCGGGGACGCCCCGACGGCCCGCCACGCCCACCGCGAAATGACTGATGAACCAGATCGGAATTCGTTTTTCTGTCCAATCGGAAGACAGAAGAGTACCGGACAGAAAAATGGATTCAGAATCGAGGCAATTTGGGTTTTGAGTCATGTCCGCTCCCGATCCAACCGCTGAAATGGCTCAGTTGGCTGGCGGGTTTATTCACGAAATCAAGAATCACATCAGCACGCTCGGGCTCAATCTCGAACTGTTGGCCGAAGACTTTCAACAGGTCGAGACGCCGCGCGAGCGCAAGGCGCAGGAGCGCATCCAGAGATTGCAGAATGAATGCCGCAGTTTGAAGGAGTTGTCCGAGGACTTTCTCCGTTTCGCCCGCCTGCATGAAATCGACGGGAAACTGGAATCGCTGCTCGAAGTCGTGAATGAAATGGTAGACTTCTTTGGCCCGTCCGCGCGGGCTGCTCGAATCGACGTTAAGACGTTCATGCCGTCGAGCCTTCAGCCGGTTCGGCTCGATCGCGAGCTATTCAAACAGGCGCTGCTGAATTTGCTGCTGAACGCCGAGCAAGCCATGCCCGAAGGGGGCGAGCTCACCGTGCAAGCCCGCACCGAACCGGGTTGGGTGCGGCTGGACCTGATCGACACGGGAATCGGGATGAGTGCGGAAACTCTTGCCCGCTGCTTCGAGCCGTTTCGCACCACCAAGCCCAACGGCAGTGGCCTGGGCCTGCCGACCACGCGCCGAATCGTGCAAATGCACGGCGGCAGAATCGAAGTACAAAGTGAGCCCGGCAAGGGCACGCAGTTTATGATCTGGTTACCCACCACTTGAGTTGCTCGCGAGCGGAACCAACCATGAAACGAACAATTTGCTTGATTGCGATCCTTCTGCTCGTTCCTACGATTTGCCGTGCCGACGACGTATCGGACACCGCTGTCGTTGCCAGGTGCATTGAGTACATGCAGGCGCGCTCGACGATCGGGACGTTTGGCGGGTCGGTCCTCGTGGCTCGCGACGGGAAGACCTTGTTCGCCAAAGGCTATGGCCTAGCGAACATCGAACTCGACGTGCCCAACGGACCGGATACCAAGTTCCGCATCGCCTCGATCAGCAAGCAGTTCACTGCCGTCGGCATCATGATTCTGGAACACGAGGGCAAGATCAAGCTCGATGAGCCGATCTCAAAGTACGTGTCGAACGTTCCCGAAGCTTGGGCCAGAGTGACCGCGCACCAGTTGATGTCGCACACCAGCGGCGTCCCCGAGAATCTGACTGTGGCGCTGATGAAGGGCTTGTGGCCGCAACCGCAAAACGACTTGGATCGCTTGTTGGATCCGATCAAGACCAAGCCGCTCGATTTCAAACCCGGCGAGAAATGGTCTTACAGCAACGCCGGCTATGCGTTGCTGGGTATGGCAATTGAGAAGGTCAGCGGCATGTCGTACGGCGATTTTCTCAAGATGCGCGTGTTCGAGCCGCTTGGGATGACCGACACCGGCATCGACAATCGCAAGCTCGTACTCAAGAATCGCGCCAGCGGATATGCGGTCCAAGGCGGCAAGCCCGTGCACCCCGCCTACATCGATCTTTCGCAGGTCTATTCCGCGGGCTCGGTCTATTCAACGGTGCGCGATTTGCTGAAATGGGACAACGCCTTGAACACGGACAAGGTCCTGCCGCAGTCGTCGTTGCGGAAGATGTGGACGGAAGTGAAAAACAACTACGGCTACGGCTGGATGGTGTTGCCTCGCTACGGCAAGAAATGCACGTTTCACGGCGGCGACTTGCCGGGATTCCATTCGCTCGTGTCGCGCTTTCCCGAGCAAAAGGTGTTTGTAGCCGTATTGACGAATCTGGAGGGATCGCCGGTTCAACGGGTCGAACGCGACCTGGCCGCGATCGCGCTCGGCGAACCCTACGACGTACCGGTCGAACGCACGGTAGCGAAAATCGATCCGAAAATCCTCGACGCCTACGTCGGCGACTACGCGGTCGATTCGAAGCGGAAGGTGACCATCACCAAACGAGACGATCAGGTGAACGCCCAAATGAGCGGCCAGGGCCGATTCAGCTTGCTTCCTGAATCGGAGACGAAGTTCTTCGCTCGCGTCGAGGAGGCCACCATCACATTTTTGAAGGACTCGAAAGGCGCCGTCTCACGGCTCGTGATCCATCAGAACGGCAAGGACGTGGAAGCCAAGAAGATCACGAAACCGGAGAAATCGTCTTGGTTGCCATTCAATTAAACTGTACAGGCTCGCCGTTGATCTGGTGAAATCGCTGATAAACTGGCGCCAAGCCGACGGGCTCGATAAGCAAGTCCACGACTTGTTGGCGGCTCAGCCAATCAAGGAGCGGTTTCAAACTCCCTTCGTATTCGAAGTCCATTTGCCTCGTGGCAGAAGTAATCGGAACGAAGGCCGGGACTTCGGTCGGCGATTCCAAAAAGCGAATGTGGACGTTTCTCGAGCGTATTTCCGTCATGTTCTGTAAATGAACCAGTTTGCCACGCTGCAGAATGCCGACGCGGTCGCAGACTTGTTCGACCTCCGCTAACACGTGCGACGAAAACAGCACGGCCTGCCCACGGGCGCGGAGTTGCCGCAATTGGCCCAGCAACTCGTCGCGCATGATCGGGTCGAGCGTGTTGGTTGGTTCGTCCAGAATGATCAGGTCGACTTTCGGCAACAAGACCGACATGAGCGCCACCTTGCGTTTCATGCCGGAGGACATTTGCACGAGCGGTCGATCGAGGTCGATGTCGAGCCGCTTGGCCATCGCGATCGGATCGCCCGCGGTCTCGCCTTGGCGCAGTCGATCGAGAAAAGCCAACAGTTGCCGGCCCGTCATGTTCTCGTACAGCCGCAATTCTCCCGGCAAATAGGCGACGCGCTTTCGCACTTCTACGCTGTCGGCCCAACAGTCGTGGCCAGCAATGCTCGCGGTTCCGGCCGTGGGTCTCATGAACCCGAGCAACATGCGCAGCGCCGTGGACTTTCCCGAGCCGTTCGGTCCCAATAGGCCGAAGATTTCGCCCGGCGCGATGTTCAAGTTGAGATCAACCAGAGCGGGGCGCGGCCCGCCGTAGTGCTTGGTCAGGCCGGCAGTTCGTAGCAATGGTTCGGGCATGGGGCCTCGCGGAGCGACAGTTGGCACGTAGAATTCCTATGGCGATCGATGCGATCCGCCCACCAAACCCGAGGACGCCATGACCGAAGCCGTCATTCTCTCCGCGGTGCGAACGCCAATCGGCCGATTTCTGGGCGAGCTTGCGGAACTCCCCGCCCCGCGTTTGGGCGCGGTCGTAGTCGCCGAAGTGCTTAAGCGAGCCAATGTCGGCCCGGATCGGGTCGATGAAGTCATTATGGGCAACGTCGTGCAAGCCGGCGTCGGCCAGAACCCGGCCCGGCAGGCGGCGCTGTTCGGCGGTCTTCCAGACACGATTGCGGCCTTTACCGTGAACAAGGTCTGCGGCTCAGGGTTGAAAGCAGTGATGCTAGCGGCCCAAGCGATTCGTGCGGGCGATGCGGAAGTCATCGTGGCGGGCGGAATGGAAAGCATGAGCCGGGCGCCGTTTCTGTTGCCGAACGTGCGTGCGGGATATCGCTACGGCGATCAGAAGGCGGTCGATGCGTTGATTCAGGATGGGCTGTGGTGTGCATTCGAGAATTGGCACATGGGTGAAGCCGCGGAGTACATCGCGACGAAGTGCGGAGTATCGCGCGGCGAGCAAGATCGCTTTTCGGCACAGAGCCATCGCCGGGCCGCGACGGCGTGGGAACGTGGGGCCTTCGCGTCGGAGATTGTGCCCGTAACAGTTGGCAGTGGAGCCAAGTCGAAGGTCATTTCGCGAGACGAAGGCTTCCGGCCCGATGCGACGCCTGAATCCATGGGGAAACTCAGACCCGCCTTTCGGCCCAACGGTACCGTCACCGCCGGCAATTCCTCGCACCTCAGCGACGGCGCCGCGGCGCTGGTGGTGGCGACGCGCAAAGCGGCAAGCCAACTAGGGGGCAAGCCGCTCGCGCGGATTGTGAGTTACGCAACTAGCGGGGTGAATCCGAAAGATATCTTTATCGCGCCGGTTTCGGCGGTTAATATGGCCGTGGGGAAAGCCGGGTTGAAACTCTCGGATATCGATTTGTTCGAATTGAACGAAGCCTTTGCCGGGCAGGTGCTCGCTTGCAATAAGGAATTGAAGATCGATGAAGAGCGGATCAACGTGAATGGCGGGGCCATCGCTCTGGGTCATCCGATCGGAGCATCGGGAGCGCGGGTGCTGGTCACGTTGCTGCATGCGTTGCAGCAGCGTGGATTGAAACGAGGTTCGGCATCATTGTGCCTGGGTGGCGGCAATGCCGTGGCGATGATTGTGGAACGGGAGGGGCAATCGTGAACTTGAAACTCGACGAACCAAGACTCGATACGATCGAGTATCCAACTTCGGATGGACGTCCCATGGCCGAGACCGACATTCATCGCGATCTGATGCTCGACTTGATTACTTCGCTGGATGATTGGTATGTGCCCGATCCCATGATTTATGTGAGCGGCAATCTCCTGGTGTTCTACCGGCGAGGCAACAAGCGACGGCATCTGGCGCCCGATGTCTTTGTCGTCCGCGGCGTGTCCAAGCGCCGTCGTGACAACTACCTCATTTGGGAAGAAGGAAAGTCACCCGAGGCCGTCATTGAATTGACATCGGCATCGACCTGCAATGAGGACGTCAAATACAAATTCGATCTTTACCAAGACGAACTGAAGGTCAATGAGTATTTTCTGTTCGATCCATACGAAGAATACCTCGAGCCGTCCTTGCAGGGGTTTAGGCTGGTCGATGGTGAATTTCAGCCCATCCAGTTCGTCAATGGCCGGTTGCCCAGCGAAGTCCTCGGTCTGTATCTCTTCCGCGACGGGACGCAGCTTCGACTTTGGGACCCCAAAACAGGAAAAGTGGTGCCGACACGATCTGAACGCGCGGCTGCCGCGGAAGACCGAGCGGATTCTGCGGCGGAGCGAGCGGACTCAGCGTCTGCCGAAAATGAACGCCTCCGTGCCGAACTGGAAGAAATGAAAAAACGGCTTGGCGGATAATTTGCCGTGGCGCCATACAATCACCGACAGCACATCACTTCTCCTCTTTCGCTTCTGGCGTGTCGCGCCAGAGCCACACGAGCGATTCGGGCAGGATTGCGCCACCGTGTTTGCCGTTGTGACCGCCGTCGCCCATTTCGAACTTGTAGTCGTATTTCATGAACTTCAGCGCCAGGGCCATTTGCTTGTTGGCCAGCGGCCAGTTGCCGTGGAGGTTGTCCAAATCGCCGTCGCCGTCTTGCAGAAAGACGCGGATCGATTTCTTTTCCGTCTTGCGGATCATGCCCGGATAAACATCGCCGCCGCGAATATTGGTGAAGCTGCCGACGTGTGAAAGAACCTTGCTGAACAAATCGGGCCGTTGCCAAGCGACGGTGAAGGCGCAAATTCCGCCGGAACTGATGCCGCAAATCCCGCGACCGGCGGCATCCTTGCGCAGGTTCAGTCTCTTGCCGACTTCCGGAATGATCTCCTTTTCCAGGAAGCGAGCGTATTGATCCGAAAGCGTGTCGTACTCGAAACTGCGATTGCTGAGCGGTTTTTGTTGCGGATCTGACGCCGGCACGTTGCCCGGATTTAAGAAGATGCCGATCATTGCTGGGATCTTCTTTTGATGAATGAGATTGTCGAAAACGACCGGCACGCGGAACTGGCCGGTGGCGTTCACATAGGAGCCTCCATCCTGGAACACCATCAAACACGTGGGCTTGTTGGCGTCGTATTGAGCCGGAACATAGGTCCAGCATTCGCGGACTGTACCCGGAAAGATTCTGCTTTCCCACGTGAACTTCTCGATCTTGCCCTTGGGCACGCCGTCCTGGGGCATTGAATCTGGGGCGAGTTTGTAATCGTCGGCGGCGGGTAGGAAATTGACAGCGGTTAGGGCGAGGAATGCGCCAAACAGGCATCGGTTCATCAGTCGCTCCAGATGGGTTGGCGGGCAGGGGAGAGAGTCAAGTTACCCACGCAAATGCATGCCGGCAATCCGACCTGCTATCATCGAGTGAAATTTCGGAATCAGCGGACGATCCTGCCAAATTGGCAGTTCTAAGGCCACACTGAGGTCGAAAAGCCCGGGCCTGCCATCCCAAAACCATGCGTTTCCTGCTTATGAAACGGTAAGGCCGCAAGGGCGCAAGCCTGAGTGCGCCCAAATCGTGCGCCTTAGAAAACACTGATCTGCCGGCCTCCCGCGACGTTCGCGCTGAACATCCGAACGTTAGTTTAATAAAACTGACATTGTGGTTCGAATGGTCGGTGCAGCTGATTGGGGCTGAGGGGAACGCAAAGCGTGAATATGAACGTCCATTTGTCGCGGTTGACCGCGTCCGCGAATGGGGACATGGATCCCCAAGAGACATCCGAGTGGCTGGAGTCGCTTGAAGCGGTGTTGCGCACGCAAGGTACGGAGCGGGCCCGGTTTCTGTTGGGTTCACTATTCGATCGCGCCCGGCAGGAGGGAGTCGCGTCGCCGTCCGCGACCGTCACGCCGTACATCAACACCATTCCGGTTGACGAACAACCGTCGTACCCCGGCGACCGCGACTTGGAGCGCCGAATCAAGAGCGCGATTCGTTGGAACGCGATGGCCATCGTCCACAAAGCGAACAAGACCACGAATGTCGGCGGCCATATCGCGACGTTCGCCTCGGCGGCCACGCTGTATGAAGTCGGTTTCAATCACTTCTTCCGCGGCCGGACCGAGAGTAGCCCAGGCGATATCGTCTACTTTCAAGGCCATGCCAGCCCTGGCATGTATGCGCGTGCGTTCCTTGAAGGCCGACTGACCGAACAACAATTGAAGAATTTCCGCCAGGAATTGAATCCGGGCGGCGGGCTTTCGAGTTACCCGCATCCCTGGCTGATGCCCAACTTCTGGCAATTTCCGACGGTGAGCAAGGGCCTGGGGCCGATCATGTCGATCTACCAGGCGCGTTACAATCGTTACCTGCAGGATCGCGGACTGGCACATACCGACGCTTGCCGAGTCTGGGCCTTTCTGGGCGACGGCGAATGCGACGAGCCGGAATCCCTGGGCGCGATTGGGTTAGCAGCGCGCGAACGACTCGACAATCTCATTTGGGTCATCAATTGCAACTTGCAACGGCTTGACGGGCCGGTTCGCGGCAACGGCAAGATCATTCAGGAACTCGAAGGGACATTTCGCGGCGCGGGTTGGAATGTCATC
>JBGQCZ010000136.1:0-9743 GCA_041495645.1 Gemmataceae bacterium
CGAGGCGGCGTAGCATGCGCATCGCATTGTTCTTGCCGAACTGGATTGGCGACGCGGTCATGACGACCCCGGCGATCCGTGCGATTCGCGAGCGCTTTCCCGATGCGCACCTGATTGGCGTTGGCAAGCCGTACGTTGCCGGCGTGTTGGAAGGCTCGCCACGGCTGGACGAGTGGATCGCGTTCGACAAACGCGGCCCGGCAACGCAACGATTCCTTTCCGTCGTTCGGCGACTGCGCGAAACACCGATTGATCTAGCGATGATCTTTCCGAATTCATTTCGCACGGCGTTGCTCGCCCGGCTTGGCCGTTGCCGGCGTCGCGTCGGCTTTGCGCGTTACGGCCGTTCGTTCCTGCTCACCGATCGATTGCAGCCGGTTCGGAACAATCGCGGCAAGATCGTTCCGGCCCCGATTCTTCTTGACTACAACCGACTGGCCGCGCAAGCCGGTGCGCCGGTACGGTCGCTGCGAATGGAATTGTTTACGACCCGGAACGACGAGCGGCATGCGGATGCAGTTTGGGACCGGGCTGGTTTCGAGCGGCATCGCGAAGTCATTTGCCTGAACCCGGGAGCTGCTTTCGGCTCGGCCAAGCTGTGGCCTGCGAGTTATTTCGCGGACCTGGCGAAGCGCTTGGTGGATGAACGCGGCAGCGGGGTCCTCGTGTTGTGCGGTCCGTACGAGCGCGAACTAGCGCGGCAAATCGTCCGCATGGCCAACCGTCGGGAAGTCGTTTCGCTGGCCGATGAACCCGTTTCGCTCGGGCTCACCAAGGCTTGCGTGAAGCGCTGCGATCTGCTGGTCAGCACCGATAGCGGGCCGCGGCATTTCGCGGCGGCGTTCGGCCGGCCGGTGGCGGCGCTGTTTGGCCCGACCTTCGTTGCCTGGACGGACACGTTCTTTCCGCAGGAGATTCGCCTGCAACGGAAAGTGCCGTGCGGTCCGTGCCAACAGCGGGCTTGTCACTTGGACCATCGCTGCATGCGCGAGCTTGGCGTGAACGAGGTCTATCAAACGGCGGTTCGATTGTTGACCCGGTCGCAAGTTGGAGACCGTGCGGAGATTTCCAGTGCCGCGTGAACCAATCATCGCAAAACGACCAGTCGCCAAGTCGCATGAAACGTTGTCGATCAACGCGGATTATCAGGAATTCCTATCGGATCATGCGCTTGATTCGCCGAGCGACTTTCTCAATCTCGAAGGCGAGATTATTAGCGGGCATCCGGACCGGCATGTAATGCGCGTTCGAATCGGCGAAGTCGACGCGATCCTGAAGCGCGAGCATCGAGTGCCGTGGAAGGATCGATATTCGAGTTGGCTCGACGGTTTCGGCTGGACATCGGTTTCGCTGCGCGAAGCGGCAGCGTTGCAGGAATTGCACGAAGCCGACATTTCCGTCCCGGAATGGATGGCGGCCGGTGAAGCGGCGGATGGCCGAGCCTTTCTATTGTTGCGCTCGGTGGGGCCGGCAGTCGATCTGCGGCGATACCTGAATGAACGTCGAACCCTCTCCGATCGCGAACGTCGCTCGTTTGCCCGGGGTTTGGCTCATGAAGTCGCCGAAATCCACAATCGCGGCGTTGAATATCCCGACTTGTACGCCAAGCACATTTTGATCGCGCCGGACGACCGGCGGCCGACGTTCCTCGATTGGCAACGGAGCCGAAGGCGAAGCCGCGTAAGTTGGCGCAGGCGCTGTGGCGATCTTGCGGCATTGAACGCATCGCTTGCCGACGACTTGGCCAATCCGGATGATCGCTTCACATTCCTGTTGGCTTATTACCGTGCCGCTAGCGATCATTCGCGCTCGTTTCAAGATGTATGCGAATTGATCGAGCGCCGCGTTCGGCAATTGCTGGGCCGCAGTTCCATCCGTGAACAGCGGTTGCCAGCCTTTCATGATTCGCAAACCGTCGCATGGCTCGATGGCGAAGCGCTGTGCGTTACACCGATGGGGCAAACACTTTTCGAACGTGAGCGCCTTGAGACCTTGGCGTATTCGAATCGGGACAACGCGCGAATCGAATTGTCGAATGGCCAGACCGCGATTCTCACATGCCGTACAACGAAGCGGCGATTGGGCCAGGTTCGCGACATGATCCGGCAACGGCGTTGGACGTCGCCGGAAGTCCGCGCCGCGGCGGATTTGCTGCGGCGCGAGCGCCTGGGCGAAGTGCCGCGCTTGCTGGCCTTCGGCCAACGTCAACGTGATTGGGGCGTGGTTCAATCGTTCCTGCTCGCGCTCGAAGAGGCCAAATCTTGATGGGCGTACGCTTCGAGCACGAGCCGGATTGGGCCGATCTGGTCGGCGAACGTTGGCACCATCATTTGATGGACGCGAAGCTCTTCGATCGGCTTCATCAGAAACAAGGGCGTTCGATCGCCCGCTGGACGGTTCGCGGCGGGTCGCGCGAGGTTGCCGTTTATGTGAAGCGGCACTATCGGCACGCGAATTGGCGGAGTTGGCTCGCTCGACTTTGGCCGCACCGCGGGTGGTCCGATGGCGGGCGCGAATGGCAACGACTGAAAACGGCTCGCGATCTTGGCCTGACAGTCGCTCGGCCGCTCGCGGTGGCGGAATGGACCGGGCCAGGGCTGAAAAGCGCGTTAATTGTCGAAGAACTTTCAGGCATGCTGGCCCTGCACGAAGCCATTCCGCTCGCGGAGAAGTTCTTGCCGCCGGATCGATTCCAGGAATGGAAACGCGGCCTGATCGCCGAAATGGTCCGCATGGTGCGCTTGCTGCACGATCGCAACTACTTTCATCGCGACTTGTACCTGTGTCACTTCTTCGTGGCCCGCGACGATTTGGAGCTAGTCCCGCCAATGTGGCACGGCCGGGTCGCACTGATCGACTTCCATCGACTGAGTCGCCAACGGATTCTGCCGTTTCTCGCACGGGTAAAGGACTTGGCTCAGTTGCTCTCCTCGGCGAGGATTGACGGCGTTTCGCAGAGCGACACGCTGCAATTCTGGCGGCTCTATGGTGGTTCGCGGTTGCTGCGCTGGGCGGTGCGGCTGAAGGCTAGGCTCTATGCACGGCACAATCTCCAGGGCGAGCCAGCATGAACATCGCGATGTGCTTTGAAAGCGTGCTTCCGGCTCGCGGCGGATGCGAGACCTACATCGCCGATTTGACGCGTCGCCTCGTCGTCGATGGCAATGAGGTTCATCTCTACTCATGCCGCTGGGACGAATCGGCGTTGCCAACCGCGGTCCGCTACCATCGCTTGCCGAATCCCGGCGGGCCGCGGTTTCTGCGGCCGTGGCGATTCGGGGCGGCTTGCGAAAATGCACTTAGTTCGGCCCGGCATGATGTCTCGATCGGCTTCGACAAGACCTGGGGCCAGGACATTCTCTATCCGCAAGGCGGGCTACACGCCGCGTCGGCCGAGCACAACATCCGCAAACATGCCGATGGCTTTTCACGCGCAGCGGCGCGGGTCATGAAATCGATCGACTCGGCGGCCCGGTCCTTCGCTCGATTGGAACGAAAACAGTATCTGACCGAACCGCGGCCGACGATTGTCGTGAACAGTGAAATGGTTCGCGGGCATTTTCAACAGCACTACGGCATCGCACCGGAGCAAATTCGCGTCTTGCATGCCGCTGTCGATCCAGCCCGGTTTCAGTCTCACGATCGTTTGGCGATTCGAGCGACGATGCGGAATCAATGGGGAGCGGCCGATGGTGTGCCGGTTGCGCTTTTTGTTGCGATGAACTACCGTCTCAAGGGGCTAGAACCGCTGTTGCAATCCGTCTCGCTCCTTCCCACAAAACTGCCGTTTCGGCTCGCGGTCGTCGGTAATCCGCACACAGGCCGATACGAGCGGCTTGCCAAACGGCTTGGAATTGCCGAACGGGTCATGTTCCACGGTTACTGTGCCGATTCGCGGCAGGTCTATTTTGCCAGCGATTTCCTCGTACATCCCACCTTCTACGATCCCTGCTCCCTGGTCGTGCTGGAAGCTCTCGCGTGCGGGTTGCCGGTCGTGACGTCGCGATTCAACGGGGCCGCAGAATTGCTGCATCCGCCGCACGACGGCTTGGTCATCGACGATCCGCACAATCACGCGCGACTGGCCGAGGCGATGGTGCAAATGGCGGAATCGGAATATCATTGTGCGGCCTCGCAAGCCGCACTTCATTCCGCAAGCCTCTGGACCTTCGACGACCACTATCGCAAAATGATGACCATTCTCGAATCCGCCGCCGGTTGCCCATCGTCCCGAGCCGCTTGATGATTTCCGCCGTTGCCATTGTTCTTGCCTACCTGATTGGCTCGATTCCCTTCGGCTATTTGGTTGCGTGGCAAATGGGCGTGGACATTCGCGCTGCTGGAAGCGGCAACATCGGCGCGACCAACGTGGCCCGCACGCTCGGCAGAAAGGCCGGCGCGGTGGTACTCGCGCTCGACTTCGCCAAGGGCGCTGCGCCGGTTCTTCTCGCTCAAACATTCGTCGAATCGAATTGGCTGCCCACGGTTTGTGGAATGGCGGCGATTCTCGGGCACATGTTTCCGGTGTGGCTGCGGTTTTCGGGCGGCAAAGGCGTGGCGACGGGCACGGGCGTGGTCGCCGTATTGGTTCCGATCCCGGCCTTTGTCGGCCTGTTGGTCTGGCTCACGATGCTGAGCGCCCTGCGCTATGTGTCGCTCGCATCGATCGTTGCCGGAGCGGGGCTGGTGGCGACGCGGTTGATCATCGTGCCTGAGCCGTTCGCGCCGGACCAGCGTATATTGACGGCATTCTGCCTGTTGGCCTTCGGGCTGGTGCTGGTCCGGCACTGGGGCAATCTCGTTCGTATTCGCCGCGGCCAGGAAAACCAGGTTTCGGAGTCTCCGCTCATGCGCTCGCTCGGCAAGATCATTCACGTCCTGGCGCTCGGGCTGTGGTTCGGCAGCGGCGTGTTCTTCACCGTGGCGACGCTCCTGATTCTGCAAACGTGGCGCGAGTATGGCGAAATGTCGTTCAACGAACGCCCGGTGTGGTTGCCGTTGACGGCCTCATTCAACGCCGAAGGCGGCACACGAATTTTCGGGGCTACGGTTAGCCCGCTGTTTCCGGTCTACTTTTTGTTGCAAGGAGTGTGCGGATTCCTGGCCCTGATCACGGCGCTGGGCTTCACGCGGAATGAACCGGGCCGGACCGTGCATCGCATCCGGTTCCTAGTCATCCTCGTCGCCGTCGCGACGATCGTTGCCGGCTGGCCGTTGTCCATGAAAGTGGCGGAATTGCGAACGCAACGCTACAGCCACGACGAAGCGATTTCCAAACCCGCGAAGGAACAATTCGGCCGATTGCACGCGTACAGTTTGCTTCTCAACTTCGGAACCGTGGTATTGACGGGTGTAGGGATGGCGCTCGCGGCTGCGTTGCCGGGCGAGGCGCGAGAAAAGAAGGAGTAACTGCCCGTAGCCGCAGGCTTTAGCCGGCGTGGGTGCCCCACGCAGGCTAAAGCCTGCGGCTACAGTTAGGTCGAAGTAGCTTTTTTTCGCCGTTTCGAGAATGTCCATGTCCGAGATTTATGTCAGCACCGATGTCGAAGCGGATGGACCGATTCCCGGGCCGAATTCGATGCTGAGTTTCGGTTCGGCGGCTTATTCGGCCGACAAGAAACTGTTGGGCACATTCTCCGCCAACTTGCGAACGCTCCCCGGCGCGGCCGGCGATCCGAGGACGATGGAATGGTGGCAGACACAGCCCGAGGCGTGGGCGGCATGCCGGGCGGACGCGCGCGATCCGGCGGTGGTCATGCCCGAGTACGTGGCGTGGCTGAAATCGCTGCCGGGCAAGCCGGTCTTTGTGGGTTACCCGGCGGCCTACGATTTCATGTTCGTCTACTGGTACGTGATCCGCTTCGCCGGCGAAAGCCCGTTCTCGCACTCGGCGCTGGATATTAAGACCTACGCGATGGCCCTGCTCGACAAGGATTATCGCGACTCGACCAAGCGCAACATGCCAAAGGACTGGTTCGACAGAATTCCGCACACACACGTTGCGCTGGATGACGCCAAAGGGCAGGGAGCGTTGTTCTGCAACATGTTGGAGTATCGGCGTAAGCGGTTTGGTAGGCAGGCCTAATTCGTGTTGCCATGAGCGGCGTTTGTCCAAATGGTATAATCATTTCATGGCGGGTTCCGCACTGCTTTATCTCGATCCGCGGACGTTGCGCCTTCCGCCTTCGCGTATGGGCGGTGCGGATCCTGGGAAGCTCCAGCGCCAAATAGCTCGCCATGCTCGATCAACTGCGGGAATGCCGCCGGTCATTGTGTATCGTGCCTCGGACGGCGAGCTGGTGATTTATGATGGAGTTACTCGGGCAACTCGAGTGGCCAAGCTACTTCCTGGGCAAACGGTCCTTGTGCAAGTCGTGGGTGATATTGCGTCGCCTGCGGCAGGTTATCCAACTGTGGGAGATCGACTTCCATGATGAACCCGACGAGACAAGAAGTGTTGAAAGCACTTACGGAACTAAGTGAATTGGCTCCGGATGTTCGATTCGGTCAATTGATTGCAAACCTGTCGTATTTGGCGCGAGGCCTTTCAACCGAATCCATTTGGGAAATGGAAGACGACGAATTGTTGGCGGCCACACGGAAACACATGGAGCAATGGCGAGAGATGACGAAATCGGTCGCTTGAAGCAAATCAAGCCGGCTGTTGCTGCGTCAGGCAATGCAACGTACCTAGTCCCCAGACCAAATCGACGGCGTGAATGCCGATGACCTTTCGGCCCGAAAATAGCTCTGCCAAAATGCCCAATGCAACGCGATCTTGCGGGGCATTGAAGGTCGGAACCAATACCCGCTCGTTGGCGATGTAGAAATTCGCATAGCTCGCGGGCAGTCGCCGGCCGGCGAAATAGACCGGGTCGGGCATGGGCAGCTTGACCACATCGAGCTTTTTGCCCGCCCGGTCCGTCGCGCCGCGGAGCCGATCCAGGTTTTCTTGTAGCGGCCGATAATTCTCGTCGCGCTCGTTCGATTCGAACGCGGTCACGATTGTGTTTGAGGCGACGAAGCGGGCGAGGTCGTCAATGTGGCCGTGCGTGTCGTCGCCGGCGATGCCCCCGTTAAGCCAAATGACTTTCTTCACGCCGAAGTAGTTGGCGAAAACCCGCTCGTAGTCTTCGCGGGTGAGTCCCGGATTGCGTTCCTGCACTTTCGAGAGCAGACATTCTTCGGTCGTGAGCAAGAGGTCGGCGCCGTTGCCGTCAATTGCCCCACCTTCGAGCACCACGCGGCGGCCTTTGTGTTTGGGTTCGATCCGGCGAAAGCGCAGGCGCTTGGCTAATTGTTTGGGGACCTCGTTGTCTTTCAAATGGTTGTCGTACTTGGCCCAGGCATTGAAGCTCCAATCGAGTCCGACCTGCTCGCCGTCCTTCGCTTGGACGAAAATGGGCCCGCTGTCTCGAGTCCAAACCCGATCGGTCGGCACGTTGAAGAATGAAACCTGTTTCAATTCGACCTGGGCTTTTTTGAGGATCGACTTCGCGCGCTTCTCCGTGGTCGCATCATCGACCAGAATGCCGACCGGCTCCGACAAGGCCAAATGGCGAACGATCTCCGCATAGACCCAAGGGATCGCGGCGTACTTGCCGGGCCAGTCGCTTCGTTCGTGCGGCCAGGCGATCCAGGTTCGCGCGTGGTGTTCCCATTCGGCCGGCCAACGAAACGGCATCAACTCGTCGATCCCCGCGCCCATTGCGATCTCTCCGGTAGTCAATAAGGTAACCGTAGCTAGTCGAGGTTTGCGGGAAAAGGCACATACCGTTCACGCGGTCTTCCCGGAAATTTGGAACTCATGCGCACGAAGCCGTTGATTTTCATCGTCGACGAGGACGAGAGTTTCGTCGCGAACGCGCGCGCCGGGCTTGAATTGGCCGGATACGGGGTCGCATCGGCGAATAACGGTCCGACGGCATTGGAGTCGATCGCGCGACTCAAGCCGAATCTGGTCGTAGTCGAGATGATGCTGCCGGGCTGCAGCGGGTTTCGCGTGCTGCATGAGTTGAAAGAGCGCTCGCGATCGATGCCTGTCGTCATGCTGTCTTCATTCGGCGGCTCGGCTCAACGTGGCTTGGCACAGTGTATGGGCGCATCGGAGTTTCTGGCGAAGCCGGTTTCCTTGAATCGTCTGACGGAGATTGTCGCCCGGCTGACGCCGCAACCTCCATACAACCCGCCGCACCTGTCCCAATCGGCCTTGAAGTCGGTAGAAGCCCATGCGGGATCGTGATTTGCCCCAGTCATTTCGGCCCATTCCGCTGCTGCACAATCCGCACCTGCAAACGCTCGTCGGCTTCTTATGGAAGGGCCGTTCCTTCCGCCATCCCACGCGGCGGCATGAACTTCTACTTTCCGACGGCGATCGGCTGGTGCTGCACGACAGCGTGCCGGACGGTTGGTCGGACGGCGATCCGCTCGCGCTGTTGATTCACGGCATGGGCGGCGATCATACGTCTGGTTATGTGCAGCGGGTGTCGTCGCGGCTGATCGCCAAGGGCGTGCGCGTGGTGCGGATGGATTTGCGCGGCACGGGCGCCGGTTTCGGTTTGGCCGAGAAGTTTTATCATGCGGGCCGAAGCGAAGACGTGCGCGAGTCGCTGCTCGAACTTCACCGCTGGGCGCCGGCGTCGCCGTTGTGGTTGGCGGGATTTTCGCTTGGGGGCAATCTCGCCGTTAAAGCAGCGGGCGAAGTGGAAGAGTCGCCGCTTCCCGGTTTGGCCCGCGTCGTTGCCGTGGCGCCTCCGATCGATCTCGTTCGCTGTTCCGAACTAATTTCGTTACCGAAAAACCGTGTTTATGATCGTTTTTTTGCCAATCAGCTCGTGCGCCTCGCGAAGATTCGCCAACAACACTATCCGAATCCGCCGTTGCCGGACTTCCCGCGCCGGCTCACCATCCGCGATTTCGACAACTTGTTTACGGCCCCGCGCTGCGGCTTCGCCGACGCGATGGATTACTACCGTAGGGCATCCGCGTTTCCCTTCGTCGCGCGAATTGGTGTGCCCGCGCTGATCGTCGCGGCACGCGACGATCCGTTCGTGGCGATCTCGGCATTCGACGAATTGAAATCGCCGAAGAACGTGCAATTGGAAATCCACGACCGGGGCGGACACCTTGGCTTCTTGGGCTACGACGGCACCGGAGGCGTCCGCTGGGTCGAGAAGCGGATCGTGGATTGGTTGACGACGCAATAACTGTCACTTCAAAATCGGCACGACGTGCGTTTGCAAATCGCCGCCTGTGACGTGCACTCCACCGTTTGCATCCACGAACACATTCGTTTCGCTTCTGACCCCAAATTCGGCCTGATAAATGCCCGGTTCGATGGAGAAGCATGTTCGCGGCATGACGCGGCGTTCTTCCTTGGTCTCGAGGCCGTCCATGTTGGCGCCGTTGCCGTGCGTTTCCTGGCCGATGCTGTGGCCGGTGCGGTGGACGAAATACTGGCCGTAGCCGGCCTTCTCGATGACGTCCCGAGTGGCATGGTCGACTTGCCAGCCTTGCAACGGCTGGCGCTTGGCAAAGGCATCTTTCACGCAGGCAATGCCGGCGTCGCGAGCCTTGGCGACGATTTGAAAGATGGTCTCGTATTTCGCGGGCACTTCCGCGCCGGCCGGCCGCTGCAAGGCTGCGAAGTCGATCACGCCGCCCGCGCCGTCATCGACCAGGCGGGCTACGGCCAGCAGTTCTGCCATCGCACCGGCCACTCCATCGGCCAGGAAGTCCACGGC
>JBGQCZ010000137.1:0-9742 GCA_041495645.1 Gemmataceae bacterium
CATGTCGCGTGTCCCTCCATAAATTCATGGGGAACGGCGCGACACGAATTGATTTCGTCAGGTTTTGATAGGTTTCGTCAAGTGCGCTTTCTTCGCGTTTTTTCACGCTGCCATTAACTTCCGTGGCAACCCTTCCGCTTTTTCCGAATTCATGACCGGCTTCGGCCGCTAATTTGGCCCCCTCGCGTTGGTTCGTCAACTCCTGATGCAAAACGTCTAACCTATTCCACCACTCAATCAGATCGTTTCCACCGACCATTGGCCGTCTGCCAATTCCGTCTGTCTTAATTGGCCCGTCGTATTGATCGTTCAAGCGTTTGATCGTCCTGCGGTCCGCGTATTTCATTTCCAGTGCTGCGGTGATTTGATGCCAATCGGTCAAGAGTTTTTTGGGCTTCGCTGGTGCGCATGTTGGGGTCGAAGTAAGTGTTGGGATCGAAGTCAGAACGTACGTCACGCCGTCTTTCTCCCGCAACGGCAACCTCTCCACTAGGTCGTGCAGCGCGGCATAGAGACTTAGCAATACGCGGAGATGTCGCTCAGCCGCGCCACGATCAAGGCTTCCAAAGAGGCGGCGCGTCGTCGGCAACAGATCCGCTTCGCTTATGTCGCCGGCGTCAACTAACAGCGTTCGGACCAAGCGGCGAGCGCTCTCTTCCCGAGATTCATCTTCGCTGTTGCAAAGTACGACATATGGTGGCAAGCGGTTGATTTCGCCCGTCAACCCATGCTTTTTCAAGAGCCGGCCGATTGAGCTAATTTTCCGGTTCCACTCGGCAAGGCGCGCATCCGGTTCGAGATCGTACCGTGGTATTTGTGCGTCGTCTAACGCGACAAGCAATGGATAAAGCTCTAGTCGTCGGTTTTGCTTACGCTCCCCCTGGGCGTTCTCTTCGTCCAACAAGGCTTGGACGCGACCTGAAATACGTTCCGACATGATGCCCTCGGATAGAGAGACCGCGCCGCCGGCTCTCTACTTCCGACGGCACGGCCGAAAAGGCTGCGATCATTCTAACCAACGACGCGTAGTTGTGGCTTGGTTTTTTCCCCCTTCGGCTCGACTTGCTCCCCGAACAACCAATTCCGCACGTACTCAGTCACCGCCAGCAACCGCTCATCCGGCAAGCCGTCTTCGATGTATTCGGCCGCTTGCGATGCGTCGATATGGCCCATGAGCGAATCGATTGCCTCGCGATCCTTCGCCCCGCGCGCAATGGTTCGGAACCCGTGGCGAAGCGCCAGGAAGTTCCGCCCGTTAATGCCGAGATTATCCAGCAACACGCGGAATGCTTGTGAGACAGGATTAGAAAAACCTATTGCGATCGCACGGCCCTTGTCGTCATTCTCAAATCGGCCCAACCGATGCCAGGGCCGGCGCGTCTTCGTGAGGAAAACCAATTGAGCATCTTCCGGACTCTTCGGCTCGGGTCGAACGGCGAGCCACGCCTTGATTGATTCAATGGTTTCCGGCCATAGCGGGGTCCGTCGATCCACGCCGGTTTTGCCGCGAGCAAAATCAATCCATCCGCGGTCTAAATCCATCACAGCGAAGCGCAGCGTCGCCACGTCCATATTGTGAAAACCACCGTTGATGCCGAGCATGACCATCGCCTTGAGCGGTTGCGGCGCGGCGTCCAATATCGTCCGCAGTTCTTCGCGCGTGAACATGCGGGGGCCGTGCTCGGCTCTCTGTTTGGCCTTCAGTTTTCGCAGCGTCTTTCGCGTCGGTCGTTTGAACGATGGCCCGAAGTGAACCGGCGATTTCACCAAGTCGGATTCGAACGCATATTTGAATATGCCGCGAGCGCGGTTGACTTCATTGCCGACGCGAACCGCCTTCCAGGTCTTGCCATAGTCCGCCAGGAGTTTTTCAAAGTCCGCCGGATTGAGAGATTCGACAATGCGATCCTTGCCGAGCACGTCCACAATCCGCTGGCAGGTTTGGTGGAGGTCGTACCAAGAACGAAGAGTCAATGTCGGTTCGATCGCTTCGACCAGCGCGCGTTTGACGTGAAGGAACTTGTTTACCAGGTCGAGCAATCGCATCCCGTCGGCGTCGCGGCTCTCCGGTGTCCGGCCGGCAATCAGGTCGTCCACTTCGGCCTTGTACTTGTCGTGGGCAGCTTGCCAGTTGTCGAGCGAACCGAAGTAGAAAACCTTGTGCTTGCCCGTTGCTTCTACCTTCAGCTTTTTGCACCAGCGCTTGCCGGCCAGATGCGGCGTCAGCGGCCAGTCATCGGCCAGCGCACTCGGCACGCCCAGCGCAATCAGCTTCTTGACCATCTCGGGCGACTTCTGCTTGCGCTTGTCCCGCTTGGCGGTTTTGCGGCGGGCCGTAGAATTGGATTTGCTGGCCATGATCGATGCTCCTTAAGCGGTGAATCGGTCGTGTTCGGCAACCGGCTGCCTGCGACAACAGGCAGCCAACTTTTCGGCCTTTACCGAAAATGGTTGTAGAGATGGTTGTGGTGACTTGCAGGAAATGGCCTAGCCGAAGTGGCGGAATGGCAGACGCGCCGGACTCAAAATCCGGTCTACGCAAGTAGGTGTGGGTTCAAGTCCCACCTTCGGCATTCTTAACCCTTTCCATCCGCGAACACGGCGGTCACTTCGATCGATGTGGTCGGTGCCTTGGCCGGGGTAGCAACACCGCCATCGGATGTGGGAGTTTTGGCGTCCTTTTGCGGGGGGCGATTCGTCCACCAATCCGCGGCGTCATCAGCGGTCCAGCGGCCGTTGATGTGGAATTCCTCCAGTTCTCGAAGGAGATTGGCGGCGTCGGCCGGACGATCCTGGCGCGCCTTCGCGAGGCAGCGCAGAATCAGCCGCTCGAGGTCCTGGCCGACCGGCCGTTTCAGTCGGGACGAAGGCGGTTCGGGCGGCGTCTGGGCATGCTTCGTGCAGATTTCGATGACCGATGTTCCCGAGAAAACCGGGCTGCCGGTCAGCAAGAAATAAGCGACCGCGCCGATCGCATAGACGTCGGCACGGGCATCCACCTGGTCGGGTTGGTTGACTGCCTCGGGTGAAAGGTAGAGCGGCGTGCCCGCGATGGCGTTGGCCGAGGTGAGGCTGGCCTGCTCCGGGCCCTCGAGTGCTTTGACCAAACCGAAATCGAGAACTTTGACGAAGTCGTGCAACCCGCCGCGGCGCGTTAGGAAGATATTGGCGGGCTTGACATCGCGATGGACGAGTCCAAGTCCGTGGGCCTCGGCAAGCGACCCGCAAACTTGCTTCAGAATGTAGACGAGCCGCGCCTCGGGCAGCGGACCGTGGCGGTTCACGAGCTCGTCGAGGTTCATTCCTTCGAGGTATTCCATCGCGTAGTAGAAGATGCCTTCGGGCGTGCGGCCGTAGTCGAATATGGCTACGGTATTGGGATGCGTGAGGGCGCCGGTGAGTTGCACTTCGCGCTCGAAACGGGCGATCGCGGCGGGGCTCATGGAATCGACGTCGAGCAGCTTGACGGCGGTGGGCCGGCGCAGCATCGCATGGCGGGCCTTGTACACGCTGCCCATGCCACCGGCACCGAGTTTTTCCTCCAGCGCGTATTGCCCAAGTTGCTTCGCGGCGAGCGTGGCCTTTTGCAGGGCCTTCTGCTGGCGGGCCATGTAGAGCATAGCGACAAAGATGGCACCAGCGCACAGCGCCAGCAGCGTCATCAACCCCCAGAACGCACGGCGTAGGATGTACACCGGCTGGAACGCCTCGTCGACGTCGATCTCGGTGGCGACGCCGAAGTCGTAATCGGGCAGCCAGCGCCAGGCACCGATGACCTCGACCCCGCGATAATCGCGATAGCCGTCGGCGTCGTGGCCGTCGTTGCCCTGCACGGCTTCGGCGGCCATGCGGTTGAGCGGCTGTTGGGCGCGGCGCAGCTTGGGCCGTCGCCCTTCGGCCATGTTCACTTGCGGGTCGCGCAGTTCGATCGTGAGAATGGAGCGGCTCTCGGGCAGGTCAGCGAGCAAGCCGATTTCCTTCAGTTGATCGTCGAAGCGACTTTGGCTTAGGAGCATGCCTTGGCGGTCGAACGCATAGGTCTCGCCGGTCGTGCCCGAACTGGCGACTTGCAGGATGCGGGTGAATTGATCGTCGGGTCGGATGCGCAGTCCGAGCGCGGCGAGTGGCTTGCCGGCATCATCGGTGACTGCCGCGGCGGTGAACATCGTGGGCACATTGGCGCGAAGTTCGCCGTTTTCATCGGTGAGCAGCAGCGGGCTGCGATAGGGCTTCGACACCGAGGACTGCCCGGTCATCACGCGTTGGAAAAACTCATTGCGGTAGCCGCCGAGCGCTTTTCCCAAGGGCGGATCCTGATCCGCGGCGAGAACGATGCCGGAGGGCGAAACAAGAAAGAAACCGGTATAGCTCCGCTGCTTCAAGCGTTCGCCGAGCCGCTCGCGGATCGCCGTTTGGGCCTTGGCATCAATCAACTCGCGGCCGGACTTCTCAGTGCTGGTCGCCAACAGTTCCTGAACCATTGGCCGCAGTTGTTCATCGCTGGCGATCAATTCGGCGGCGTGGCGTTGGTCTGCCATCCAGGTTTGCAGGGCGGTGACATCGGCGTCGATAATCGTGGTCAACGTGTCGATCCGCTGCCGTTGCATGGCCCGTTCGACGGAGCGATGAACCCAGAGGCCCGCACCGCCAAACAGTACGGCAGCAATGACGGGCCACGCCCACAATTGCCGCCGCAAGAATCGCCCCGTGGCCGCGACCGCGCTCGAACTGACGAAAACTCGCGAAAACCGTCCCGTGACTCGCCCTACGACGGAGCGCGACAGCTGGCCAATGGCCGAACGCGACATGTGTTGCTTCTGAAGATCATTCACGGGTGCAAGCCTTGGGCGAAAAACACGAAGCGGGCTCTGGAGAACTTGTAGCACGCGGCGGGCGAAAGGCCATAGCGGACGAGCGGAAAACGGGCTCTCAGCTATCGCCCCCCGCATCTTTCTGTTCGCCGGCTCTGAGACACATTAACTCATTGTTTGATTTGCGATGTGCGGTTCCGCACAGAGAGCTTGCTTGGCGAATTAACTGGCGTCGAATCGGGGTGAATTCCGGCGATTTATACGGCCGGATGAAAGATGCTTCATGCGGCGCGAATCTTGCTTTATCCCCCTAAGAGTCTTTCGCCCTGCACTTCCAAAGGAGACCTCATGAAATCGTCATTGCGGATCGCGGTTATTCTCGCTTGTGGTGCGGTGTTTGCCACCATCAGTCCCACGGTCGCAGACGACAAGCCGGATCCGAGCCCGGAGAAGGCCAGCGCCTGGATGAAACAGAAACTGGAGCTTTCGCAAAACATCCTCTCGGGATTGACGCAGGGCGACTTCGAGGCGGTGGAACTCAACGCCCAGCGCATGAACATCGTTAATTACCTGGAGAAGTGGTCGGCGGCGGACAAGCCGGAATACAAGGACTACAAGCGTCAACTGAGCTATTTCGAAATGGCCAATCGGGAACTGCTGCGCCAATCGCGGGCCAAGAATGTCGAAGGCGCGACGCTGGCCTACAACCAACTGACCGTGAGCTGCGTGCAGTGCCATCAGATCGTGCGCAAGAACAAGAAGTGAGCGAAGACCTCTCCCAATGGTCAGCGCGGCCGTCATCGTTTCGATGACGGCCGCGTCGTTTGTCATGAGGGACGCGATCCGACAAACAACCGCGCATCCACGATCCGGCACCCCCGCCCGGGTGTCAGCGCGAAGACCGGATTCAAGTCGATTTCGGCGATTTCCGGCACCGACTCTACCAAGCGCGAGACGCGCAACAAGAGATCCTCGAGTGCCGGCAAATCAGCAGGCGGATGGCCGCGATAGCCCTCCAGCAGCCGAAACCCGCGAATGCAGCGAATCATGTCGGCGGCATCGCGATCCGTCAATGGCGCGACGCGGAAGCAAACATCGCCCAGGATTTCGACGTGAATTCCGCCAAGACCGAAAGCTAACAGGGCTCCAAACACAGAATCGCGTTTGGCGCCGACCATCACCTCCGTTCCGTCCGCCAGCATCGGTTGAACCAACACGCCTTCCATCGCGTCCAACTTTCCATCGCGCGCAAGCCGTTCGCGAATCTCGTCGAACGCGTGGCCAACCGCGGCTTCGTCGGCGAGATTGAGTCGAACGCCCCCGATCTCGGTCTTGTGAACCAGCTTGGTCGACGCCAGTTTCACCGCGACCGGAAATCCCAACTCGAGAGCTAAATGGGATGCTTCATTGGCTGTTCGAGCCACTCCCCCGGCGGCCACAGGCAGCTTCATGGCGCTCAACACCATGCGCGATTCCTCGGCAGTGAGCCAGCCGTTGCCGCGCGCCGCCAGCGCCCGGCGGCAAACTTCTCGTGCCGTATCGATATCGGCATGGTCTAGAGCCGGAATCTTGCCTGCTGGCCGACCTCGCCAGGCCGCGTACTCAGTCATTCGCGCCAGGACCCGGGCCGCGGCTTCGGGAAACGCGTAACAGGGGATTGTCTCCGACGCGGATGCTTGCACATTGCGCGTCGCGGTCTCGGGCATCCGGCAAAACAAGACCGGACGAGCCGTTGCCCCAACTTGCCGGGCCTCATTCACGCCCGCGACCAAGGCGCTGTCGAAATCGCCCGTCCCGCTGGTTCCTATCTCGACCTGGATCACGATCAGCGCGTCGATCTCGCCAGAAGTTAGCAGCGTGGCGATGGCTTGCCGGAACTGAGCCGGTCCCGCCGAAGCAATCATGTCCACCGGATTCGTCCGGCTGGCCGCGGCCGGCAGGAACGACGCCAGGCGATTCGCCGTTTTCTCGGACAGTACAGGAAGATTCAGTCCGCCGGCCTCGCAGGCATCGGCGCAGAGAATGGCCGGTCCGCCGGCGTTGGTCAGAAGGGCGACCCGATTCCCCGCCGGCAACGGTTGGCTGCTCAGCGACGCCGCAAGATCGAACAATTCCGCCAGCGTCTCGGCGCGGATGATGCCGGTCTGGTGGAATAATGCCTCGACGGCCACGTCGCTGGTCGCCAGGGCCGCTGTGTGCGATCCGGCGGCACGCTGTCCGGCCGTGGTGCGCCCGGCCTTCACGGCGACGATCGGTTTGCGGCGGCCGACGCGCCGCGCGATGCGGGCAAAGCGGTCCGGATTCCCGAATGATTCCAGATAGAGAAGAATCACGCCTGTGCGCTCATCGTGTTCCCAGTATTCGAGGAGGTCATTGCTCGACACATCGGCGCGATTGCCCACGCTGACGCAGGCCGAAATGCCCAGACCCAGCCGCGAAGCCCCGGCCAGAACCGCCAGCCCCAGGGCGCCGCTATCGGACGACATGGCCACGTTGCCCACTGGCGGCGCAACGCGAACGAATGATGCATTCAGCGGACCAGCTGGATCGGTGCTGAGTAGCCCCAAGCAGTTTGGCCCGAGCATGCGCATGCCATAGCCGCGTACCTTGGCCAACAATTGGTCCTGCAAGCCTTTGCCTTCCGGGCCGACTTCGGCGAACCCGGCCGAGATCACAATGAGCGCACGGACTCCTCGCCGCGCGCAATCATCCACCACATCGAGCACCGCGGCGGCGGGAACCGCGATCACGGCCAGATCGACCGGCTCGGGAATCGCGGCCACCGATGGATATGACTTGATGCCCGCAATCGTCTCGGCCTTGGGATTAACGGGATAGATCGGGCCAGGAAATTTGCTTTGTAGAATCGCATCCAGCACTCGACTGCCGATGTGGTTCGAATCGCGCGACACCCCAACGACCGCTACCGAACGCGGGCGAAACATGGGGCGTAACGATTCTGTCGCGGAAGGCTGAGTCGCCGTCGATTCGCCGTCAACCATGTCCGGGTTCTTGTCCACTAGCGTCCTTCGCGAAAAGCCATGGCCGATTTCACTCGCTCTTTCGCCAGATCGACCGCCGCGCGGCGCGGCTCGATGTCCTCGGCTCGGCATCGGGTCAATACCGCCTCGGTGTTGTGGCGAATCTTCTGCCCGATGATTTCGAACACGGCCGCCTCCGAACCGCCATGATACTCAACTGAAGCACAGATCACACCGCCGGCGTTCGCGATGAAGTCCGGCACCACCAGCACCTTGCGCCGATGGAGAATCGTCTCCGCCTCGGCCGTGGCCGGGATGTTGGCGCCTTGAAGAATCAGCTTCGCCTTGATCGCCTCCGCGTTTTTCCCGTGAATGCAATCGGGGCGTGCGGCCGGAATGAGGATGTCGCATGGAACGGTAAGCACATCCGCGGCCGCCAAATTCTTGCCATGCGACAATGCCGTTACCGCCCCCGCCTTGTTCTTCACGGCGATCAATTCCTCCACGTCGATGCCCGTAGGGTCGTGAATGGCGCCCTTGGTGTCGCTGGCGGCCACGAGCTTCATACCGGCCTTGGCGAGGAACTGAGCCGCGGGCCGGCCGACATTGCCAAACCCCTCGATGGCCAGCGTAGCGCCCTTGAGATTCAGTCCGCAAAACGGCGCGGCGACCTCGGCACATTGTGCCAGCCCGTAGCCGGTCGCACCGATTTCATCCAGCGGAATGCCGCCCACCACGCGCGGCAAGCCTACCGATCGGCCAATCTCGTCGCGAATCCACGCCATGCAGGCTTCGTCGGTGCCCATGTCCGGACCGGGAATGTAATCGGTGATCGTGCGGATAGCCCGGGCGAAGGCGCGGATCAGCCGCTGGCGATCGACGGTCTTGGGATCGGCGACAATGCCGGCCTTGCCGCCGCCGTGCGGCAATCCTGCCGCCGCGTTCTTCAACGTCATGGCTCGCGCCAGTCGAAACACTTCCTCCGTCGTCACGTCCGCCGCCATGCGCACACCGCCGATGGCCGGTCCGCAGGCAGTATTATCCACCGCGACCACGGCGCGCAAACCGCTCGACGGCTCGTACAGGTGAATGACTTTTTCCGGGCCCAATTCGTCGCAAAACGACTCAGTCTGAAACTTGGTCTGGCTCATGACGAGTACTCTCTTGTTGCTGACTTCGCTTCATCGGCTCACATGATGCAAACGAAATGCCGCCAAACGGCATCGTTCTTGCAAAGCTCTTGTGCGACATTCTTTCCCCTGCAGGCACGGCAGGGGTGAGCGATTCTGGCACAACTACGCGAAGGAGACGGCCATGGCCGCACAACGAGTCATCCTGAATCCAACCGACTTTTCTCAGTCTTCGATCAAGGCCTTCGAGGTTGCCAGTTCGATGGCCCGCGATCGTGGCGCTCGGATCTTAGTGCTGCATGTGGCGCCGCAGCCTCTCTCGACGCTTGGCGGAACCGTAGCTCTGCCCCCGACGCCCACCGAATTCGATTTGACCGAAGCCAAGGCTCAACTGGCAAAGATCAAGCCTCCGGCCGGAGTTCCGATGGAAACGAAATTGGAGATCGGCGAGACGGTGGAGACGATCTTGGCGATCGCGCGCAAGACAGGCTGCGAACTGATCGTGATGGGAACGCATGGCCGCAGCGGTCTCGGCCGTCTGCTCATGGGAAGCGTGGCCGAACAAATCGTTCGTCACGCCCCATGCCCGGTGCTCACGCTCAAAGCCGGGCCGCTTGTGAACTAGTGCCTCAACCGTCCTGAATTGACGTTCGCGTGGCCGGGGCTTGAGTCTTCGAAGCCCCGGTGTGAGGCCTGTCCTTCACCGGGGCTTCGAAGACTCAGAGCCTGTGAAAGTTTTCGAGTTTTCGAACGTTATGGTCGCGAAACTTCTCCAGATGGATTTTGATCGACCTCTTTTCGAGGAACCGATCAATTTTGG
>JBGQCZ010000138.1:0-9719 GCA_041495645.1 Gemmataceae bacterium
AAATCATCCGCGTAGTTGACCAGTTTCGCGTCCAGCGTGTGGTCGTAGCCCAGCGTCTTCCAGCCCAGCGCGAACCGCCGCATATACAGGTTCGCCAACAACGGCGAGATCACGGCCCCTTGCGGGGTGCCGCGACCCTCGTCCCGATTCCGCGTCGTCCTCCGCACCCGGCCCCGCTCGCCCTTCTCCTCCACCGGCATGTACAACCACATCTTGATCAGATGCAGCAGGTGCCGATCGCTGAGACGACGCGCCACGCACTTCATCAGTTCGTGGTGCGGGATCGAGTCGAAGTAGCCGCTTAAATCGGCGTCAACGACCTCCGTATAGCCGCGACTCACCAGACCGTGAACCGCTCGGACCGCGTCCAACGCTCCGCGTTCGGGACGGTACGCGTATTGCTCCGGCTGCATGTCGGTCTCGAAGATCGGTTCCAAGACCAGCACTGCCGCCATCTGCACCACGCGGTCGCGGATCGTTGGGATGCCCAACGGCCGCTGCTTCCCGTCCCCCTTCGGTATCCATACCCGACGCACCGGCTCAGGCTTGTACGTCTTCTTCCTCAAGTCGTCCGACAGTTCCGCCAACCACCGCTCCAACCCGCCGCCCTTCTCGATGTCCACGAACGTCTGACCGTCCACTCCCGCTGCTCCGCCGTTGGCCTTGCAGCGGTCGTAGGCATGCGCCAACACGTCGTCGCGATACACCTTGTCGTACAGCATGTAGAAGCGATAACTCGGCGCTCCTTTCGCTTTGGCACGCAACGCTTCTTGCAGCTTCGCAACCTTCGGCGGAGGTACCAGGCTCATCGCCACTCTCCCGGCTGTCAGCCGCTTCCACGTTGACCTTGAACTGAGGCCCCTTCCCTCCACCGGCGCGTTACCCGGCTTCGACGGTACTACGAGCCTCTCCGTCACCCCACGCCGCCCGGCCTGTCCCTCGCGGGCGTCCGGTTGATGGCCACACCATCACGGCGGGGGCTTCCCGTGTTTCGTGACCTCCCCTGTGCTCGCATGCCGTCGCCACCACCCCGGCGAGACCATCGTTGGCTTCGTTCGTCCACAACGATGGCCTTGGCCTTCCCCACGGTTCGAATGGATCGGCTCTCGCATTACGCCTTTCGAGGCTTGCACGGCGTTCACTTGCGTTACGGCCTGCGAACTCGCGGAATCGCTAAAACAACCCTTTCCACCGAAGGCTTCGTCCAGTTCGTTGCCTTGCCGAACGCTTCAGTTGCTACGGGCTAGAACGACAGTTGCCCGGTGGGACTGACTCCCACTGAGGACTCACGACTTTCACGGCGCACCGAACCGGCTGCGTAAGCTGCCGGGTGAGGCCTTCACCCGGCAGCTTACGCAGCCGGTTCGCCCGGGGTTTCGGTGGTTGCGGCTGTGCCGCGCTATGTTCATCCGTGGCTAATTCTTGCTATTCTCCGGCTTCAGCAGAGCCTTCAGTTTGCGGTCATTTTCGCGTTCGTAGACCACCTTGCCGGCGATCAGAGTCTTATCCACCCAGGTGTCGAGCTTGAGCGGATCGCCGGTGAGGATGGCGATGTCGGCGTCTTTGCCGGGTTCGAGCGAGCCGACGGCGTTGCCGATGCCGAGCGTTTGCGCCGAGCGCAGGGTGATGGCGTTCAGCGCTTCGGCTTCGGGCATTCCATGTTTCACTGCTGTGGCCGCCTGATACCAGAGGTAATTCGTGCCAATGGTCGGCGGCAGGTTCGGCGCTCGGAAAAGAGTACCGGCCGCGCCGCCGGTGACCTGAAACGTCACCGGAATACCTGCGTCGCGATAGACCTTCGGCAACGCGACCTGCCGTTCCTCGCCCGTGCGTGAATCGGTTTCCCAGAACACGAGCGTCGCATCGAGAATCACGGGCAGCTTGGCGGCGGCGATCTGCTTGACCGCTTTGTGGCAATCCTGGCCCAGCACCAACACGGCTTTGAGCTTGTATTCGTTGATGAGCTTGAGCGCCTGCGGCACGTCCATCGCCAACTCGCAATAGATGAACGCCATCAACTCGCCCTTGAGCAACTTGGTGAGCGCTTCGCGGACGAGGGTCGCATCGGGTGCCGCCCCGAAGTTTGCCCCGCCGCCGCCCATTGGCCGCGGGCGCCGCTGCTGCGTGTCGGCAGGATCGTCGGCCGGGGCGGGTGGTTCAGGTGCCCCGGGCTTGGCATCGGCGGGCGGTTTCGCATCCGCGGCTTTCGATTTGTCGGCAATGGCGAAGCGGGCCGCATCGAGTTCCTTGCGAATCGTCGCCATGTGACCCATGCGATTGCGATCGGTGGTAGGCCGAAGTGAAATCTTGATGCCGACCGACTTCTTGAAAACCATGTCGTCGACGATGGAGCCTTGCGTTTTCACGATCGCCGCCTGCCCGCCGAACATGGTGTTGTTGCCCGGCACGACGGCCACCGTGGTGATGCCCTGCCGGCGGCAATCCTCAAAATACTCCTGGCTCGGATCGATCGCGTCGACGACCGAAAGGAACGGCACGTTCGGATTGGTTTCGTTGGCGTTGTCCATGCCGCGCGTGCTGTGTGCTTCGATCAAGCCGGGCACGACGACCTTGCCCGTGGCGTCGATCACCTTGACGCCGGCCGGAATCGCGATGTCCTTGCCAATCGCTTCAATCTTGCCCTTGTTGATGAGAATCACGCCATTCTCAATGACCGGTCCGCTCACGGGCAGAATGCGCCCGCTCTTGATGGCGATGCGCTCCTGAGCCGCGAGCGGTGCAGCAACGGCGAGCAATAGAGGCAGAACGAATCGCATCATTCGCATAAATCACGGCTCCTCGGCGCGGATCACGCCGTCAATCATGGTCCAGCGGACCTTGGAAGTCAGGTCGAACGGATCGCCGCTGAGGGCGACGAGATCGGCGTCGCGGCCGGCGGCGATGATGCCGAGCCGGCTGTCGAGGCCGAGCAGTTTGGCAGGGGCGGCGGTGATAGCGGCCAGAGCGGCATCCTTCGGCAACCCGAAACGCGCCGCCATTCGGGCCTGGTCCAACAGTTTGCCGCCCGTTAGAGCAATCGGGATTCCGGCTTCGTGCAGCGTGCCGGCGAGGTTGAGCACGGTTTCGGTGCCTTCCGGCCCATTCCCCGCCGTCCCGGTCAGGGGCGCGAGCAGAACAGGCACTTTCGCGGCCACGAGTTCCGCCCGCAATTTGTACGCCTCCTGCCCTCCGGCAATGGTCAGCGTCATCGGGTATTCGAATCGCAAGCGGAAGGCGGCGGTCATGTCCACATCGGCCCGGCTTACGCACACTACGGGCCGCTTGCCGGCCAGCGCCTCACCTAACAGGCCGCCATTTCCGTTGGTCGCTTTCGCCTTGCCGAATTCCTGCCGCAGAATCCACACCACGCCCATGCGATTGGTCGGCTGCCGGTTGTAAATCGAATCGGGCCGATTGCGCGCGTTGTTTCCGCTGGCCGGGTCCGATGCCAAAGTAACGACCAACGCATGATCGGCTTTCACCACGCGTTTCGCCTTCTCGCCCGCCGTCTTGACGATGCACGAAAGCCCGGCAATCACATTGTCGGTGCCGGGCACGATGCTTACGGTGGTGACGCCGTCGGCGCGAGCCTGACGAAACGAGCGGGAGGACAGGTCAACCGCATCGAGCACGCGGAAGCTCAGCGAGACTTCGACAGTGGATTCCGCCAACCCACCCTCGACACCAATCGATGTGTGCGCGTCGATCAATCCGGGAATAAGTACGCCACTGCCGAGATCGACGAGCTTCGCGCTGGCAGGAACGTCAATCGAAGCCGCGACCGCGACGATCTTGCCGTCCTTGATGTGCACCATGCCGGGTGCGATAGGCGTGCCTGCAGCGGTGTAGACCTTCGCGGCTTTCACGACGATTTCGTCGGCCCATGCCGTGGGAGCGAACGCGAGCAGCAATACGACCGAGACGAACCGATATCTCATGGTTGCATTCTCTAGGCAATTGTCATCGTTTCACCCGATACCTGACCAGCACGCAGCCGCCTTTCAGGGACCGGCACTCCAGAAGCTCCAGGTTGATCTGTCGCTTCATCTCCAGGTACAGCGGAATTCCCGAACCGAGCAGCACCGGGTGAATGTTGAAGCCGATTTCATCAATCAAATCCGCCTCGAAGAGCGAGTTCGCGAACGCCCCGCCGCCCATACAGCAAATGTCCTTGCCTTGCTGGCCCTTCAACTTGCGAACAAACCCAACCGCATCCTCCAAAACGACTTCAACGTCTTGAAGCGCGTCTTTCTTCAGCGTGCGCGAGAAGACATAGGTCTTCACGCCGGGATACGAACCTCCGCCGCCCATTTTCAACGCCGCTTCGAACGACTTTCGGCCGATGATGACCGTGTCGATCATCTTCCAGAAATCGGTCATGATCGCGCTGACATCGTCGCTCCAATAGAGCCAATCCACCGCGCCATCCGTGCGAGCGATGAAGTTGTCTAGGCTGTTGGCGACGCCAAAGGTTATCCTGCGCATGGCTCACCGTCCCCGCCTTCCCGTTCTTGCGGGCGCCGCCGCGGGCCTTCTTCGATCGGTTGCCGGCGCGTCGTCGTCCTCGCCAATGACAACCCGTTCGCCGTTCACCACGACCGCCGCCGGGCGGCTGGCGATGTCGAGCGGGTCGCCGGTCCAGACGACGAAATCGGCCGCATCGCCGGGTTGCAGTCGGCCGGTTGCTGCGGGCAGACCAATCGCTTCGGCCGGTTGACCGACCAATGCTCGTCGGGCCGTATTTCTGGGCAAACCATTGTTTACCAGCCATGTCGCAGAAGTTCGGATGTCACCGGCGTCACCGCCAAACGCAATCGGCGCGCCGGTTTTGCACAGCGCCACGAGTCCTTGAGCAACGCGCTCCGAATCTTTCGGCTTCACCGGCGGAAGCACCACGGCTACGTTGGCTTGACCGATTTCATCGATCAGCTCGTCAACGTCGCGCGGAAGAAGCAGTGTGCCGCGCAGTTTGTGTTCGGCGATCAAGCGCAAGGCCGCGCGGATTTCGGCACGGGTTTGGGCTTCGAAGCAGGCGAGCAACCGGCGATCGCGGACGGCCTGTAAACTTTGGTCGCGCTGGGCAAGGAGGGCGCTGCGAACGGCGGGGGGCAAATACATGTTGGTATCAGAAGGCGCGAAACGTAGACGGGAATCGATGAGTTCGAACTGCCCGGCGAGGCTGACGGGAAAGCGCTCGGCGCTGCGGGCGGCGGCGGTGAGGACAAACTTCATTCCCAGGTCCGGCGCTGGAGTCTCATCACTCGCGCGGATGGCCGCGATCGTGCCGGCCAGCACATTATTCGAACCCGGTGCGACAACCGCCGTCAAGAAACCGTGATCGCGGTGTGAGCGGAGTTTCGCATCATCGGCGGCGAGACCGTCGACTGCCCGCAACTGCGACGCATCGGCGTCGGGCGCCAATTCGCCGCCGACGGAAACGTGCGCAGCGACCAAGCCCGGAGTCACGGGTGCGTCCCCGAGGTCGAAGACGGGCAAAGTCGCACCGTTGCCGTTGCGGGCGCTCAACTTGCCATCAATGACATGCAATTCGCCGGGCGCGAATTCGCCCGACGAGTTCAACAATCGCGTCGTCTTGAGAACATAGCTGGCCGGCAGCTTGTCGGGAACAGACGGGTTTTCACTCTTCGGCGTTGGGGCAATTTCGGCCGTGGGCGCTTCGTATGTGACTTTGCCCTGGCTGATTGTCATTCGGACCGGCGCGGATAGATCAAGCGGATCGCCGGCAAACACGACCAAATCGGCCGGACGACCAGCGGCGATGCGCCCCAGCTTGTCGCCCACGCCAAGTAAATCTGCGGCATCGCTGGTGATCGCCTTCAGAACTTTGTCTCGAGGAATTCCTGCGGCCACGGCGGCGGCGGCTTGGAATCGCAACCCGACGGTGTCTCTCGGTTCCGAGCCAAACGTACCGATCGCAAACTTGCGGCCGTCGAGCGCGAGCTTGCTCAGATCGCCCGACAGCTTTCCGCCAATCACCAAAGAAGCCGAGCTCTTGGCAAACTCCTCGGGAAATGGTTTGGCCCGTTCGACGTGTTCGTAGATGGCATTCAGGCCGAACTCGTTGGCGAGGCGAAGGGCGTTGCGCAGGTCATCCTCGTGATGGATTTCGATGCGCACGGGGACTTCGCCCTTGATCGCATGCGCGAGCAGTTCCTTGGGCGGTTCCGGGCGAGTCGGCTTGTCGGCTGGGTAACGTTTGGCCGCATCGAATTGAGCGCGAACTTGTTCGTACTGAGCAAAACGGGTGAGAGTAGTCGAAGCAGGCGGCGGGGCGGCGGGTTGATTCAAGTTTGGCATGTTGATGCCGCGTTGGCGGAGCAAATCGGCCAATTGATTGTTGGCGGCGGCCGGGGCCTGGGGCGTCGTGCCGAGTGCGACTTGCACTCCCGCTTTTGCACGCAGCGCAATGCTCTCGGCGCAGTCGCCGAAGCAGACGCGAAGAACCGCACCGCTGCCGCCGAGGTTGCCGCCGGCGGCGGGCTGAACATACACGGCGGTCACACCCTGCCGGGCGGCATCGCGCCAATCGTCGCTGAAGGGATCAACGGCGTCGAGAATGTCGAGTGTGGCATCGCGACCGGTTTCACTTGCGGCGGCGGGGTTGAGTCCAATCGTGCCGTGGGCGTCGATCAAACCGGGAGTGATCACGCATTTCGAGGCGTCGATGACTTTCGCGCCGGCCGGCACGTCGACATTCTTGGCGACCGAAACAATCTTGCCGTCGCGAATGATGACCGAGCCGACGAAATCGCCGGCCTCGGTTTGCGTGCGAATCAAAGCGCCCATGAGAGCCAGAGTCGGTTGCGGCGCGGGCTCGTCAGCGATAACTGACATGACCGCCAAAACCGGGAGCAGAATGAGGAAGAGTTTCCGGGCCATGAGGGCACCCTGGTGGATTCGTCAAAGCGGTGGAGTCTGCGGGTGCGGTAAGATTACCGACTCGCGCAGAGCCATGCAAGCGCCGAACACGCACTCATGGGTTTTTAATCAATTTGAGACAGTTGTACACTAATTTGGTCAACTTGGGTGGCGACATCGGATTTGTGCGCACTCGGCGGCGCGCGAAACGAGGTTTGTGCGTCTCTTGGCATAGACGTATCTACTTGTTAATCAATGTTTTACGTCAATATCCATAATGCGTACAGACCTCGAAAATGTGATGTTTGGCTCGACTCATTTCAATAATTCGCAGACCTTCGCCATCAACTGTTGCGAGTGCCAAGGCTTGCGAATGTAGCCCGCGACTTCGAGGCCAGCGAATCGATCGGCCGCTTCTTCCTCGCGGTAGCCGCCTGTTATGAGCAATTTCGACGCAGAGCCTAGCCGGCGCAGCTCTCGCACCGTTTCCTCACTGCTTAGGCCGGGAATGTTCATGTCCAACAAAATGAGGCGAACGTCGCGGCCGTGCTCGCGGACAAACTCGATGGCTTGTTGCCCGCCCTCCGCAAGTTGAACTGTAAAGCCAGCTTGCTCGAAAAATCGACGAGCGACGGTGCGGACCATATCGTCTTCGTCCACAATAAGAACCAGTCCCGAGCCGCGCCACTCGGTTAGTGTCTTGGAGAGTTGCGGGGCGGGGATGTAGCGTCCGTTCTGGTCAAGGGCCCAAGAATCGAGCGGAATAGCGCCGACGATCGCTCTCAATCGCGCTTCGCTTTCACGCAGGTGTTCCTCGTTACGACGCCGTTGAGTGACGTCGCGGACATTGAACACCAAACCGGCTACGTCGAATTCCCTCAAGTGATTGGCGGCTCGGGCTTCGTGAATGCTCCAGGAACCATCGGCATGGCGATGACGATATTCGAGAACGACGGTCGTGCCCGGATTATCGACCAACTCTTGAAAACGGCGGCGAACGTCCGCGACATCTTCCGCATGAATTCGATCGAACAGCCTCGATCCATATAGATCCGCTTGCTTCAGGCCGGTTCCCGCAAAACACGACGGACTGGCAAACAGGTAACGTCCCGCGGAATCCAACAGGAAAACCATGTCGGTGGCGTTGTCGGTCAAAGCGCGGAAGCGTGCTTCGGAGTGCTTCAACGCCGCGCCGGCGACCTGCGCTTCGAATGCCCCCAGAGTCCGGCGGACGAGTTGAACCGCCAATGCCGTCAGAAAAAAAGCCAATCCGACGGGCAGCGCGCGTGACAGGTTTGATTCGGAAAACAGCAAGCTCGCGATTGCCCCTCCTATAATGCAAATTCCCAGCGGAACCACCCCGATGAGCAACGTCATTGCTCCCCGGCTGGCCCGACGCCAGGCCGCCAGCAGAATGACACCGCAAACCACGAGACTGGCAATTTGCAGCGGCAGACCATACAGGAGCATTTCGTCGGGATGAACGATTTTGGCCAGGTAAAGCACGCCGGTAACGACGAACCCGACAATGTGGGCGTAACAAAGCCGCCACATCCATGCGGCCAGGTCGGGTACGGCGATCAACTCCGCGAGCGCCGCTGTCAGCCAGATCCCGAATGAGAACAGAGCCAGTTGAGTGCCGAGCGTGCGGATGTACGGCCAATCAACGGTCAACGTGAAGATGCCGATCCGATCGAGGCTGATCCAACCGAACGAGAGCGCCAGGAGGCCGAGAAACAGCCAGGATTTTCGTTGGGGCAAAAAGGCGGCAAGCAAAATGCACGTTATTCCCCCAAACATGAACAGGATGCCAAGCATGCCGTAGGCTGTGTTGGAACGAAAATGTTCCAGCACCAATTGCTCGGGCATGCCCAGGGTCGGCTGCGACAGTGCGACGTTGAGACCATTGCGGTCCCAAACGCGGAAGATGAGCGTCTTGCCCGCGGCATCGGGAAACAGTTTGACGATTCGGTGCTTGCCGGTATCGCGAAACCAGAAGTTTTCAGAATCCTCGAAAACGCCGGCGATCAGAATGCGCTTGCCGTCAAGGTAGATCTCCAGGCCTGCGGGAAGTTTCTCGAGAAACAAGGAAGAATTCTGCTGCAGCTTGTCGGGCAATTGAACTCGAAGCCAGAGCTCGCGCCGTGATTGTCGTTCGGTCCAACGACCCCAGCGGGACAAGGACTTCCAATCAAGATCGCCGCTTTCGGCGGCGGGAGAATTGCTCCAACGATATTCCCAATTCTCCAACGGGGCCGCGGGCGAGTCCGACTCAGCGCGGGACGCGTTGGCAAACAAGCAGACCATCGCAACCATAGCGGCTGCGCGTGTCAATGAAGTGGACATTGGCTGCGATGCTGTTGCAAAAGTCCTCGCAAGATGATCGATTCGTATGTGGTCTTCAACCGCGCCGTCGGGAGCGGATTGCAACGATATTCGGCGTATTCCAAATATAGCGTTTTTTTGGCGGGGTGTAATTTTGTGGTCTAGAGTGAATACAGCAGTAGTGGCGGTTGGGCTGCGCGCTCGTTGATCAAGGAAGGGCCGAGCCCCCAATTACGGACACGCGATCGCCGGCTGGGAAGACCATGAGCGAGCTTGTCGGAAAGAGCACCGCACCGCGGCCCACGGTTGAGGCGTCTCCGGCCCTACCCAACGAGGGACCGCCGGATTCCGACTCCGCTACGGCCGACCATCATTCGAGCGAAGCCAAAACGGTACGAGTTCGCGTTGACGGCGGGCCGCCAATGCCCGCCGCGCCGCCGCTGTATTTGTCCTCGCCGCCAAACGAGCCCGATGCGAGCACCGTCCGGGAGGTTGGCCCCTATCTCATTGAAGAT
>JBGQCZ010000139.1:0-9712 GCA_041495645.1 Gemmataceae bacterium
ATCAAGGTACCAAATCAGAAAACCGTGAATTGCGGCAACAAGGCCGAAACCTAATGGCACGTACCTCAGTTTCTTGTTCTTCATACTCAATTTCGCGTGATCGTTTCGTGTAAGTTCAGAATGACACGCGTCAGCGAAGTCCACGCGGCCAGCTCGATGGTTGAAACATCCTTTGGGGCCGGCCAATCGCCCACTCCCAGCAGTTTCTTGGCCCCTTCGGCATCCTTGCCAAATTCCGCACGATGTTTCTCAAGCAATTCGGTCAGAATCCTGCCTTCCTCATCGCGCGGCGGGCGCGACAGTGCCTGGCGATAGGCCCAAACCAAGCGCTCGGCATCGTTCTTTCCGCCATCGCGCAAAACGCGCTCGGCGAAGGCGCGGGCCGCTTCGACGAAGTTCGGGTCGTTCAAGAGAACCAGGGCTTGCAGCGGGGTGCTGGAGCGCGGCCGATCGACCGTGCATTCCTCGCGGCTGGGCGCGTCGAAAGCTAACATTGCCGGATGCAGGAAGGTGCGGCACCAGTAGGTGTAGAGCCCGCGGCGGTATTGCGGTTCGCCGGCGTCCTTTTGCCATTCGCGGACCGGGAAATTGAGGAACGACCAATAACCGGCCGGCTGGCTCGGCCGGGCGCTCGGCCCGCCGATGTGCGGCGACAACAATCCGCCGATGGATAGTGCCGTATCGCGCACCACTTCGGCATCGAGACGAAAACGGTTCTGCCGGGCCAGCCATTGGTTGCCCGGATCGCGCTCGCGCAGTTCCTTCGACGCCACCGACGTTTGCTGATACGTCGCCGACATCGCCATGAGCTTGAGCATGTGTTTCACGTCCCAACCGCTCCGGATGAACTCGGTGGCGAGCCAATCGAGTAGTTGCGGATGCGTGGGCGGGATGCCTTGGGAGCCGAAATCATCCAGCGATTTGACGATGCCCTGGCCGAACATGATCTTCCACAGGCGATTGACAAAGACGCGAGCCGCGAGCGGATTGTCGGGGCTGACAAACCAACGGGCCAAATCAAGCCGCTAATAGCGAAGCGTATTCGGGTTGCGTTCCGCGAGGCGTGAAATGAAAAACGACGGCACATCCGGTTGCACGACCTCGCCGGAATCGTCGAGCCAATTGCCGCGCGGCAGCAAGCGCATCGTTCGAGGCGCAACGGATGTTGAAACGAGAGTCGATGGAATCTGCTTCACCAACTCGTCGCGCTGTTTCTGGACTTCGGCTTGCTCTTTGCGGATCGGTTCGAGCAGTGGGGCGATGGTGCGATAATGAGCGGCAATCGCCTGTTTCTGCGCCGGCGTGCGCTTGGCGGACTCCACGGCAAGTGCATCGGCCACGGGCTTGGGCAGTTTCGGCTTTTCTTTTTTACCGTGCTGGTCCTCTTCCCATTTGTCCTGGGCTTTGTCCAATTCCGGGTTCGGTTTCTCCAATTTCGCTTTGACTTCGGCCAGCTTGGCGTCGAGCTTCTTCAGTTCTTCCGCTTGTTGTGGCGAGGGCAGCAGCGTTTGGTCCTGCCGGCCAACCGGCGTTTCCCGGATGTCGGCGAAGAAAGCGGCGAAACTGTAGAAGTCCCGGGCGGTGAACGGATCGAACTTGTGGTTATGACATTCGCAACAGCCCATGGTGGAACCGAGCCAAACGACGGAGGCGTTGCGGACGCGGTCGGCGGCATACTTGGCGGAGTACTCTTTCGGCTGGGCGCCGCCTTCTTCCGTGGTTTGCAGCAGGCGATTATAACCGCTGGCGATCTTTTGCTCGTTCGTGGGATTGGCCAGAAGATCCCCGGCCAGTTGCTCAATCGTGAATTGATCGAAGCGTTTGTTCGAGTTGAACGCCTCGATTACGTAGTCGCGGTAAGAAGAGACGTCGCGGTGGTTATCGCTGTGGTAACCGGCGGTATCGGCGTAGCGGACAAGATCGAGCCAGTAGACGGCAATGCGCTCGCCGAAATGCTTCGAACCCAGCAACTTGTCCACAAGCTTTTCGTAGGCTTGAGGTGATCGGTCGTTGACGAACGCGTCCACATCCTCGGGCTTGGGCGGCAAGCCGATCAAATCGAAATAAAGCCGGCGGATGAGCGTCACTCGATCCGCTGGTTGGCCCGGCGCGAATCTGTGATTCTTCAACTCTTCGAGCACGAACGAATCGATCGGATTTCGATCGGATGCGACGGAAGGCCGCAGCGGTTTCACATAGGCCCAATGTTGATCGAACTTCGCGCCCTGATCGATCCAGCGCTTGACCAACTGAATCTGTTCCGGAGACAGCCGCGGCTTCTTCGATACGGGCGGCGGCATCATTTCGTCGTCGAGCGTGCTGGAAATCCGTTTGAGCAACGGGCTGTCCGCCGACTTTCCGGGCTTGATCGCGACCTTGACCGCTTCGTCGTGCTGATCGAGCCGAAGCTTTGCCTTGCGCTTGGCGGAATCCGGGCCGTGGCAAGCGTAGCAGCGATCCGAGAGAATCGGCCTAATATCGCGGCTGTAATCGACGGGCGGTTCGGCGGCCACAGCGATGGAGGCAAACACGATCAGTGACGTAGAAAAAATGAACCGACGCATGGAAGGTCTCGGAGAGGAATCGGCGGGAGATACTAAACATTGTCCCGTTGCGGGGCGGGGTCGTCAAGAATCGGAAGCGCGTTGATCCGGTCCGGCAAGTATTTCGTTGATCACGTGCCCGTGCACGTCGGTGAGCCGGCGGTCGATGCCGTTGTGGCGGAAGGTCAACTTCGTGTGGTCGATGCCCATCAGGTGCAGAATGGTCGCGTGCAGATCGTAACAATAGATGGGCGTAACGGCCTTCCAGCCCCACGGATCGCTTTGGCCGTGGGCGACGCCGCGTTTGATGCCCGCTCCGCACAGCCAGGTGACGAACGTGCCTTGGTTATGGTCGCGCCCGGCCTGGCCCTGGCTGAACGGCATGCGGCC
This sequence comes from Gemmataceae bacterium, assembly GCA_041495645.1. Taxonomy (GTDB): domain Bacteria; phylum Planctomycetota; class Planctomycetia; order Gemmatales; family Gemmataceae; genus JBGQCZ01. The sequence goes on from JBGQCZ010000139.1 coordinate 2,934, forward strand.
GAACTCCGTGGTCCACACCACCAGCGTGTCGTCGAGCAACCCGCGTTCGTTCAGGTCGTGCAAGAGGCCCGCGATCGGCTTATCCACGCTGCGAGCGATGGTAGGAAGTTCGGTTGGGATGTTCGCATGGTTGTCCCAATTGTTGCTCGGTCCGCCCGCCCCGCTCCACACCTGCACGAAGCGCACCCCGCGTTCGATCATGCGGCGGGCGATCAGGCAATTCTTGCCGAATGGCTCGGTCGCTTTGTCGTCGAGGCCATAAAGGTTGCGCACGATTTGCGTTTCGCGTGAGACGTCGAGCACCTCGGGGGCCGATAGCTGCATCTTGGCGGCGAGTTCGTAGGACGCGATGCGGGCTTCGAGTCGCGAGTCGCCGGGGTTCTCCGCCATATGCTCGCGGTTGAGGCGGTTCAGCAATTCGAGGCTGGCCTTGTCGTTTTCGGGAGTGATCTCCTTGGCCCATTTCGGCGGTTGCAAGTCGGCAACGGGTGTGGGCAGATGCGGGCGAATGATCGTGCCAGCATGCTTGACGGGCAAGAATCCGGAAGTGAAATTCCCCTGATTGTTGTATGGCAGGCCGCGCGGGTCCGGCAGGACGACAAACGCAGGCAGGTTGTCCTTCAAGCTGCCGAGCGCGTAGCTGATCCACGCGCCCATGGCGGGGAAGCCGGGCAGGATGAAGCCCGTGTTTTGCATGTAGCTGGCCGGCCCGTGGACGTTGGTCTTCGACGCCATCGACGTGAGAAACGCCAAATCATCGACGCGCTTGGCGACTTCGGGGAAGACCTCGCTGACCCAGCGCCCGCATTGGCCGTGCTGCTTGAATTTGAACGGCGATTTCATCACCTTGAAACCCGGCGAAGTAGTCACCGACTCGAGCTTCACATCTCCGCCCGGATCGAACTTCTTGCCATCCTGCTCGGCTAGTTTCGGCTTGGGGTCGAATGTATCCATCGGACTCGCCCCGCCGTTCATGAACAGGTGAATGATCCGCTTCACCTTGGCCGGGTGCGGCGTTGCCGACGAATCAGCGCGCGACTCTGCACCCAAGAGGTGGGCGAGCGCCAGCCCGCCGACCCCGCCGGATTGCCACAGAAATTCGCGACGCGTTGAAAGAGGAAGCATGATGACACTTTACGATGCCGAGCCGGCGACGGAAAGCCAATGGCCAGCTACTCCGCCCACGGGTCGATTGGCGCGGCGATGAGTTCGTCGAGGATGCGATCGATGGCCGGCAATTCGAGCGGTATCTCGGGCACGTTTATTTGTGCCCGCAGCGATTCCAAGTCGGGAATAAGGTTCGGCGGGGGTTCAGGCAGGTCGGGCAGGGGGCTTTCGCGCGGTTCCCAGGTGGTGACTTCGGGTTCAAGCGGGCCGTGCTTGTCGAGCAGTTGTTTCAATTCACCGGCGGCGGTGTCGGGATTCAAGCTCACCACGTCGGAAAGAACGCGCTTGTCGCGATCAAACAGAACCTCTTTGGCCCAATTGACGTCTTCCAGCGGAACGCGAATCTGCTTGGCGCGGGCCCAGATGAGCCGTTGGGCCCAGTGGGCTTCGATTTCGGCGTTGGTGGCGTCCTTGTCCAGGCCGAGCAGCAGGAACGGCCCGATCTGTTCGCGCGGCAGGGCGGCGACTTCCAGAACGATCGGATCATGGTTCGAGTCGGACATGTTCGGTCTCCGCAAAGCCGCGAGCGGCTAGTCGATCTCTTCCCAACGGCGGCAATAGTCGATCTTGCGTTCGATGTCTTCGGTCAATGCGTCAAGCTTGCGGCGATTCGATTCGCTCACCTGGAGCGAAGCGCAATAGCGCAGAATCTGCCGCAAGCGGCGGAGGTCTTTCTTCACGGCGCGCAGATCACGCAGAGCGTCGTACCAGCCCGGCGAATCTTCGTAGAGCCGGTGCAGGTCTTCGCGGATGTCGCGCAGCACGCGCGTCAATTGGTCGGCGCGCACCTGCAATTGCGGCATGACGCGCGTGACGGCTTTCTCTTGCGACGTGGGGTCGTCGATCAGCCGTTCCACGACGTGGGCCAGGGCATCGAGCAACCGCTCCAAGTCGGCGGCGTTGCACACTTCGATCAAATCGAGTTCGTAAAGTTCAAACGGGCAATGCTTGGACCGCAATTGCTGCATGTGACTCAGGACTTTGCGCGCCCCGGCGCGATTCCCGGCCTGTACTTGAAGCAAGAACACTCGTTCGCTCAAGTCCGCGTCTTCGGGCCGCAATTGTTGCGCTTCATCGAGATATGAAAGCGCTTGCTTCCAGCGTTCGCGTTCGTAATTCAGGTTGCCAAGTTGGCGCAGCACGTGGAATCGCAAATGCTCGTGATAGTCGATGAATCCTGGCGGGCGCGGAATTCGTTTGTCGTACGTGCCGAGATATCGGCCCCAGCACAGGTCGGCTTCGGCGATGTCTTCCTGCCATGTGAACGCCAGTGCCAGGTTCTGATGGACACGCGGGTCGTCGCCTGCGAGGCGCAGAGCTTCTTGAAAATGCAGGATCCCGCTGGCAAAATCATGCCCGAGGCACAAGCAACAACCGAGCAGATTGCGGACGGAGGCCGTGGGCCGGGCTTTGGCCAGCGGCGCGAGCCATTTTTCGCAGCCGAGCCAATCGCCGCGATCGAAGCGCTGCTTACCGAGCCGAATCATGCCGACGGTTTGAGCTTCGCGCGCCGACGGGCTGTGCGAGCGTGCCCCGGCCAGCACGCACAGCAACGGCACGGTCGCTTCCAACTTGCTGACCGAAAACAGAGCCGCGATCAATCGCCGCTCTTCCTCGACGGTCATATCGCCCAAGAATGCCGATGCGCCCGAACCGCCTTGCATGAGAATCTGGATTTGCGTCAGCAGCCGGCGCTGTTCCGGAGCGGCCGCTTCACGAACAAGTTCAGGTGTGAGTTCCTGGGCTAGAGCATTCTGACCGAGCGAAAGCCGCGTCCAGAACAGGTTGTAGCGTGCCGCAGCGTGGCCCGGTTGCTCCTGCAGCACGCGCGCGAAACACTCATCGGCTTGCGAGAGTTGTTGGTCCTGCACGGCGACCAGGCCGAGTTCCATGAGAATGGGAATCGGCGGCGGAGTGATCCGGCGCAGCACGTCGCGGGCTTCCGGGAGCTTTCCCTGCCGGCGAAAATCGCGCGAAAGCAACAAGACCGCGGGCAGTTGCAGCGAGCCTTTGTTGCGAGCCGGCCGGTCGAGGAACGCAAGCAAGGGTCCCAATTCCGCGAGAGGGTCGTTCGCCAGCCGGCGCGCGGCCGCTAGCACGGCGGCGCGTTCCTGCAACGGTCCAAGCCGCGGTTCCTTGACTCCCAATTCGCGCGCGTGGCTGAACCATTCGCAGGCGGCCATTTCATCGCCGGCGCACAGCGCCTGCACGCCGGCCAGATACGTCAGCCCGGGAAGGACGCCGTTCAATCCCCATGCTTGCTGCCTGGCCGGCGAGACTTGCGACCACAAATGAGCCGCTTTGGTGAATTCTTTTTGCTCGAACTTCAAGCGACCTAACAAAGCCCGAGCGTGTTCGCCGACCGCCTGGCCTTCGATCGCAGCGGGGGCTTGCAGATGCGCCGCGGCTGAAGTCCAACCGCTGCGGCGCAGTTCGATCACTCCCAAGAGATGATCGGCATCGGCGTGCCACTTAGCATCCGCTCGGGCACGCTTGGAGCTTTCGCAAGCACCGTCGAGGTCGCCGGCTTCGAGTTTGCAAACGGCGGCCAGGAAGTGATAACGCGGGTCTGCCGCATCGGCCTGGTTCATGGCGGCGGCTTGCTCGCCGAGAGCCGAGCGATCTCCGGACCGCCAGCGAAGAGCGGCTTGAAGGGCAAGCCCTTCAGCGTGAGTCGGAGCGAGTTTGAGCGCGACAGCGAGCCAGTTTCGAGCTTCATCGAATCGCTGTCCCTTCAAGGCCAGACGCGCGGCTTGGAACGCCACACCGGCTTTTCGCTCGCCGTCGGACAATTCAAACGCCGTGCGAATGTGCTGGACGGCGGATTCGCCATTGCCGCGCGATTGTTCGATGCACGCCAAACGCAGATGAGGCAGCGGGTTGGCGGGCTCTTGGGCGCTCCAATCCGTCAAGAGCCGTACGGCTTCTTGGAGGTCGTTCCGGACCCAGGCGAGCTTGGCCAACTGATCGCTATTGGCCGCATTGGCGGGGATGAGCCGCCGTAGCAGGTCCACGGTGGCCCATGCCGCGTTCGAATCGCCGGCGGCTTCTTGGGCGCGAGCCTGTTCGAGAAGTGATTTCTCGCACGCCGATGGATAATCCGGGCCGAACACCTCGGGAAAGCCCCGCTGCTTCTCCGCCGAGCGTTCGAGAAACAAGCGCTCGACGCCGGCCAGGCTCCAGGTATGCGACTCAAAATACTCGCGCGCTATCGCACCCTGTTTGAAAACCTTCTCGAGCAGTTCCAGGTCGCGCTCGCCACGCACGCCGTGAAGCTGAGCGGCCCGGCCGTAATGAAACGCATAGGGCGGGCGGACCGCGTCAAACGTCGTTGCCGCCAGATGATCGAACGCGCCGGCGGCAGGCGGGTCCACCGCGTTGACCGCCACCAGCGTGTCGCACAAGCGCAACTGATCCTCCACCGGAACCGGAATGCCCAACGCCCGGGCTTCGGCATACACCTCAGCCGCCATCCGAGCCGGTTCGGCTTCGACCGGAAACGACATGTCCACGAGCAAGCGCACGGCCCAGCGCACGTTGGCCGGTTTGTCTTCCGGCTTGTTCGGTTTCGCCTTGGCCGCGCTGTAGGCGAGATAACAGGCGGTCATCGGGCTTTTGGCGGAGTCCTGCTCGTACGCGGCCCGCAACTGTGGATAGGCTTCGTCGAACCGTTCGAGCCGGCATAGCGCAATGCCCAGCGCCCGTAACAGGGGTGCAGTCGGCTCGCTTTCGTTGGCGAGGTCTTGAAAGACATTCGCGGCTTCCGCGGTGCGCTCGGCGCGGAACAGCGCTTGCCCCAGCGCCAGCTTCGCCTGCCGCATCATGCCGACGACATTGCCGCCCAGCAGCGGGCATACAAACGGGCTTTGGTCGGAGAGTCGCGGAATGTACGCGCCGTTGGGAAACACTTCGCGCCAGAACGTCGTGGGGTCTTTCGCCAATCGCGGCAGGCCGTCGGCGGCCAGCGATTTTTGCAAAGCGCGAATCGCCAGCGACGTGTCTCCGCCGCCCACCGACAGGCCCATTCCGAGTTGCCAACTCACCAGCACCGAATTCGGAGCGGCCCGGTTCGCTTCGGACAGGAAACGCAGCGCTTCCTTGGGTTTGCCTTCGCGAAGCAGGTGCATGCCCAGATAAAGAGTCGGCTCGATGCTCGTGCGATCGGGCGATTCATGGGCGACGCGCAGGGCTTGCGTTGCTTGGTCGTTGCGGTTCTGGCGAAGATGGATGAGGCCGAGCCAGAACGACGCCTCGGCACATGGCGAGCGAAGTTGCAGAATTCGTTGGGCGAGCTTGGCGGCGGCCGAATCGTCTTGTCCGACAACACGAGATCGCAATTCGCCGAGCATTCCTTCCACGACTTTATCCGAGGCCTCGTCACGCGTCAGTCCGAGGAGCTTGGCAGCCTTGCCGAAAAGCTCAAGAGCCTCTTCGTACCGGTGCTCGGCTAATGCGGAGTCGCCAGCGGCACGCTGGCATTCGCCATCGAGATTGTTTATACGGCCTGGCCACGGCGGGTCGTCCGCTCCGATTGAACGAAGCTCCTCGACGGCCCGGCTCGATCCCTGCCAATCGCCCTTGGCCAGCAGGTCGCGGGCGCGTTGATAGGCGCGATTTCGCCGAGGCCCTGAGCCAAGGATGCGATACAAGCTGACCGCCGCGCCAACCACAGCCGTCAGCACCAACAGGATCAACACCAGCACCAATTCGGCCGAGACGGCGAACAGCGGGGTGAATTTGGCGAACGGCAGCATCACGTCCGACCGGGGGCTCGACAGGAGGCGATTTCCCAGATGTTGAAGCTATCGTATTACCGGCTGCCTTACAAGGAACCCTGTGTATCTCGAAGGCTTGCTCGCTTTTTCCCCGCGTCGACCTAGAAAACGAAAGTGATTCCGCTTGCCCTCAATGAAACTGAATTGTGAATCCTGACCCGCTTCACATCGACAACTTCCGACCCGTGGCGACGCTGCGCCCGGATTCGGTGTCCGAACTAAGCGAAATCGTGCGCCGGGCAATCGCCGAGAATGCCGGGCTTTACCCTTCCGGCGGCGGGACCATGCTCCATCTCGGCCTGCCGCCGACGAAGCCGGGTTTCCTCGTTAATTTGCGCGCCCTCGATCAAGCCATCGACTTTCCGGCCCGCGATATGACCATCACCGTGCGGGCCGGCATCACGATCGCGAAACTGAAGCAGATTCTCGCGAAGGAAAACCAGCGCTTACCCGTCGATGTGCCCAATCCGGAAATCGCGACCTTGGGCGGGGCCATAGCGGTGAACGCCAGCGGGCCGAGGCGCTACGGATTCGGCACGCTGCGCGACTACGTTATCGGCATCAGCTTTACCGACGACGCCGGCAACGAAGCCAAGGCCGGCGGGCGCGTCGTAAAGAACGTCGCCGGCTACGATCTGTGCAAATTGCACATCGGCGCGCTCGGCACGCTCGGCATCGTCACGCAGGTCACCCTCAAACTCAAGCCGATGCCGGAAGAACGCGGGTTAGTGGTTATCCCGTACCCCGCGGAGCGGTTGGGTGAGTTGCTGGACAAAATCCACGCGTCGGCGACGCGGCCGGTGTGCGTGGACGCGGATCCGAACGCCGTCATCGTCG
>JBGQCZ010000140.1:0-9704 GCA_041495645.1 Gemmataceae bacterium
AAGGAGCCGAACGACAAGGAAAAGGCCGAATTGGCGCCCATTCAGGCGGAGTTGAAGAAAACCCAGGAACGCGTGAAGGAACTGGAAGCGCGAGTCAAGCAACTCGAGCCCGAAGCGAAAAAAGACCCGAAATCCGAGGCGGCGATGGACTTGACGAAGGCACGCGATGAACTCAAGAAAGCCCAGGGCGAAGAACGCCGCTTGGACCAACGGCGTAAATGGCTCTCTTACGCCGAAAGCCAAGCCGCGGTGGACAATGAACTCATGCTCCTCTGGTGGAACAATTACGAGTTGCGGCGATTTCACGTCAATCCGTTGCACTTTCAGGTGACGGACGAGTTTCGCAAGAAGCAACCACAAGTGATGATGACCGCCCGCCTCGACGGACCGATACCCGAAATCGCCAAGCGGTTGGTCGACGATGCGATGGAAGTCGAAAAAGTCGGGCTGAAGGGCAAAGTCTACGTCGATGCCCGCGATAGCCGATTCGATCCGAAGAGCGATCAAGGCTACGGCTACGGAGGGTACGACGAGTCGATGCGCGAAATGGCTGCATTGCTCAAGAACGAAGGCAAGATGGAGGTCGTGCTGGACAATAAGTCGGAAGTCTTCAAACCAGACAGTTGCGCCGAGTGCGCTCTCTATTGCGGGTGGTATTCGCATGCGAATTTCGTCGATTCGTGCCGCTTCGTGAAGGGCGCCGTCGCCTGGCATCTAGCGAGTTCGGAGGCGGTTTCGCTCAGGCGAAAGGGCTCAAAGTTGTGGTGCCCGAACGTCTTGATCAAAGGAGCTTGCGCGACTCTCGGACCGGTCGCCGAGCCGTACACGGTAGGCTTTCCGAAACCCGAAGAATTCTTCGGGTTCCTGGTCACGGGCGAATTTACACTGGTCGAGTGTTACACCCGCACTCTGAATCTGACGAGTTGGATGTGTACGTTGATCGGCGATCCGCTCTACAACCCGTACAAGGTGACGCCGAAAATCAAAAAAGATCAAGTTCACCCGAGCCCGAAAGGCGGGCGGTTTCTGATGCCGGAAGTGAACTGATCGGCGCTACGCATCAACTGACGGCCGCGAACAATCCCAGAGCGGCCAATCCCAGACCTGCGAGCACCACCTTGACCCAGGCGTTCATCGCGATGTCCTCCGATGGATAGTTGGGCGAAGCCCATCGGCTGATGTGATGGAAACGGTAATCGACCGGAAGGGCCGTGTCAATAGGCTGTGATGAATAAAATGGACGGGCCAGCTCACCAAACTCGCCCGGGATACTCCCTTCGCGCTCAGCCGTGGATTACAATTTCTTCATTGATTTCGCCACTACCCTCCCACCCATCGGCGAAATCACGAATTTGAGCAAGAAATCACCTCTGATTCTGGTGAACTCCATGTCCAACAACAACTTACGCAGAATCCCCTTGCCCGAGGTTTCGAGCCATTTTGAGGAAAAAACCACGGGATGACTTTGGCACGACGATTTATCACGTTTTGGGCATCGACGCGACGACCAAACTGCCGGACTTCAACGGCCGCCACAATTCTTGCTGGACGACCGCGAGCCGCTTGCGGAGTTGCTGGCGTTATCAACGCGCCTTATTGGAGTTGTGGCGATATCGGAAAACTTTGACCAATTCAATCGTGATCAATCCCTCCTTGACAACCTCGTCAAGAAACGGCAGTAACCCCGAAATCTTCTCGGCACTATCCACGATCTCGACAAGAATTGGCAGGTCGGAAGATAGTTCCAACAACCGCGTCGTATGCATCTTACTGTTAGCGCCAAAGCCCATCGCTCCGCGCAGCACCGTGGCCCCGGCAAGGCCGAGTTCGCGAGCCTTCAACACGATGGATCGATACAGCGGCTGCCCGTCGTACACGTCCGATTCGCCGATGAACACGCGCAGCAATTGGCCGGTTTCTCCGATGGTCATGGCTGGAAACTCCTCGGGTGAAGGAAGCGTGGACAACGGCGGAACCGGGCCAGGAACGGCCAATGCACCAGCCGATGGTGTTGAAGCGACGCGATCCGCGCGATAGCGGAGCACGTGTCCGCGTTCGAGCGTCGCCATGCCTTCGGTAACGATTTCGGCCACGGTCGCCATAAACTGTCCGATGACCTTGGGTGAGTCGACAAATTCAACGATGACCGGCAGGCGTTCGACGATGGACCAGCGGGCGCGTTCAAGCAACTTGCCGGTTGAATCGAGACCGAAAAAGCCGTGCAGCAGGGTGGCGCCGGCGAGGCCTTGCGAGCGGGCGCGGGTCACCAAGGTGTCCGCGGCCATTCGCCACCAACCGTATTTGTCGGTGGACCGCAGATAAACGCGCAGCAGCGTTTGTTCGCCTTCGAGTTTCATCGCTAGGACTCATGCCATTCGGGCCAGCCGCACGCCGAGGCGCACCGCCAGCAAGCCGAGAAATACGCTGCCGGCAATGTAGCTGGCGCCAGCCAGGCTATCGCCGTCTTTCAGCAAGCCGTGCGATTCGTATTCAAACGTGGAGAAGGTCGTGTAGGCCCCGGTGAATCCCACCGCGACCAGCAAACGCAAATCGTCGGGACGGATCAAGCCGTCCGCCGGCAATCGTTCCGAAAGCAGCGTCGAAAACCATCCAAGAAAGAGGCTGCCCGAGACATTGATTAGCAACGTGCCCCACGGGAAAGCCGTGCCCAGCAGCCGGGCCATACCAACCGTCACTCCCCAACGGGCCAACCCTCCGATGGCCGACCCGATCGATACGAGCACAACTTGCAGGAACAAACGCACGGCCAGCCCTCCACGACGTTCGTTGCGAAACAAAAAAGCCCCGACCGAGTTTCCATCTCGGTCGGGGCCAGAAAAATCAGCGCCTACCGAGAGCCTGTCGGTAGGAGTTATCAGCCCCGGTGGGGCGGTTCCAGGCGAACCCCATCGCCATTCAATGTGAGTATAACTCGCATCGCAACGCAGGGCAACCGCGCGATCACGGCTTGGCGATGGGAATCTCGTTCAATGTGTATGCACCAGTTGGGTTAACCAATGCGTCACCTTTCGCCGAGCGCACGCCGTGAGCACCGATCGTGTAGACCCGGTCCTTCACGAGCGGCGACGCCGTCAACTCGACGCTCAGTCCATCGGCGGAAACGCTGGCACGCTTGACGGTGACGGCCGTGCGGTCGAGTTCCGGCGAGCCATACGCGCCGGTGTATTCGTAGCGGTAATGTTCGAGGCGGAAGGACGCCGGATCGGCGGCCAGTTTGCGATCTATCGGTGTCGTGAAGGCGATGCGAAAACCGTGTGGCAAAACATGAATCGACTGCATTTCAAACGGTGTTTGGCCGGTGAAGTCGATGCGGAACAATGCTCCGCGATCGGGCTGGGCCATCCAGCCAGGCTCGGTAATCCCGCCGACGAACAGACGGCCTTTGGGATCGAAAGCCAAACTCACCGGTCCCATCAAGCCCTTGCCCCAAAACGGGAAACACGCTCCTTGATATTCGCCGTTTACTTTCTCAACATTCGCCCGAACGATTGCTCCGCCAAACATGAGTTCGGCCATGAATAACTGGCCCGCAAATGGCCCGAATTTGCCGCCGGAGTTGTCGTATGCCACGCCGTTGATCGAACGCGCCCAGCCGTAGGGCACCCAAATCGCGGCTTTGCCGGCCGGCTTGGTGAGGTGCTGCTTCTGAGCGCGGTTCGGATAGCCGTAATAGCGGCCCTCGACCACATGGCAAAGTTTGTTGGATGCGACCCAATCACCTTGGTTGTCGGTGAAAAAGATCTCGCCATCCGGACCCGCGCACCAGCCGAGCGGATTGCGCATGCCGAAGGCGATTTCTCGCGGCGGTTTGCCGGGCTCAAGGCTCAAACTGCCGCCGGCCCCGGTCATCTTCGCATCGCCGTATTGCGCGTAGCTGATGACAAAACCGCCGCTCTTGTCGCGAACCAAACCGTAGGCGTAGTCGTAACTATCGGCGACAGCTTGTGGAAGAAGTGCGACGCGCTCGAAGCGGTTTGCTTGGCCGTTGCCTTCCGCAATCCGTGTCAGATTTCGCCGGTGCAAAACGTTGAGGGCATCGTCCTCGGCCAACAGCGACAGCGCGTCCTGAAACAACCCGTTCCCGTAATTCTCGAATCGCGCCGACTTGCCCGTGCCATCGGCGTCATGCAGCACGAAGATCTCACCGGTCTTGAGCGAAGCGACGAAAACGCGCCCATCGCGTGGATGGGCCGCAAGCGCGACCGGCATAATGCGATCCTCGCCGGAAATCGTCTTGGGCCGCGGATAGGCGATTGCACGGTAGCCGGGGCGTTCCAGCGAGCCTTCGATTGGAGTGGAATCGGGGAACGGTTTGTCTTTCCAAATTGCAGCGGACTGGGCAGGCGGCATTTCGTCTCGCAGAGTTGCGGCAAGGGAGCCATCGCGGCGCGCGATCAACGAAACGTGGATCGTTTCGCCGTGCTTCACAACCCTGGCTTCGGGCAGCCTGACAAGAAGAACACTGAATTCAGCCTTGCGAATGGCGCGCGTGCGCAGCTCAATCGCGCCATCCTTTGGCATTCCAGTAATCTGCAATTCGCGCAAGAATATCCGATCCGCTCCGTCGCGAGATACTCGAATTGCTTCGTCGAGCTCAATCCGCCCCGATGTGAATACGAGTTGCCAGCGAATTCGGAATCCGTCGTGGAGCCGGTCGTAACCGTGTAGTATTCGCTCGCTTGGGGGCTCAGCCTTGCCGTTAGCAATCAACTGCAGCGGCTGGTCTGCAGAGAGCCTGATGGCAGGCGTCGTTCCCAACGCCAGGAATTGCCGCTGCCGTCCCTGCACGGTTCGCCCAATCTGCGCGCCAGTCTGAAAACTCATCGGAGCGCCGACGCCGAGATCGTAAATGAGCAAGTCGTTTTCGCCGGTCAAAAGGCAAATGCTCTCCACAACGCTGCCGTTCGCAAGGCGAATCGGGATTTGAGCAATCAACGGCGGTGCGCCCGGCGCTGGTGCTTCAATGGGCAATGGCGGGGCTGGTCGTGGTTCTGGAGCGATTTTGCCCTGCGCGAAATAGCTCCAAAACGCGTCGCGTTGCTTGGCCGCATCGCCTTCCAGCACCGAGGCCAAAAGGGCTCGTTGTCCCCGCTCGAAGATCGCCGGCATTGGCGTTCCGGGGTGGAATCGTTGCGGGGCTTCCAGAAACCGGTCAAACCAGTCGCGTCGAATCCGGCCGGCGGTTCGCGTCAAATCCGGCCCAACCGCGACTGGATCGGCTTGCACGAATTGCCGTCCGTTCCAGACATGGCAAGAGATGCAGCTATAGCCTTGCGACCCGACCATATTCGGGCCGTTCAATGTGCCGATGGTCGGATCAGCAACCGGGCGTTCGGCGGGATCGGCGGCGGCCGGCAATTCGCCGTCGGCTTCGGCGAGCGCTTGCACCAGCAATTCGGCGTCCGCGCCGAAGGCCGGCATGCGATAGGAGTAGCCGGCATTGCGCAATCCTGCGATGCCCTCGCGAACGGTTGCCAAGAGGTGAGCGCGAGTGTATTTCTGGTGCGCATTGGTCAGGCGCGGTGTGCGCTGGAACGGAAGCTCTTGGAGAAACCCGCCGCCTAACGTGCTGCCGACTTCCTCGATCGGCGGCGAACTCATTGTGTCGCGCTGGTGGCAACGCACGCAGCCGGCTTGCTCGAGCCGCAACTGTCGCGACGCGAATGGCGATGTGTGTTTTTCGCGACCGGATACGGCAAGATACGCGGTCAATGCGTTTCGAGTTGGTCCATCGAGTGCATATCGCGGCAGCGTTTTTCCCGATAAGCACCCTTTGACTTCACTCGACCTCAGGGGTGCATCCAAGGGCAACGATGTTCCCAACCCCGAATGGCAGGAACTGCACCCCTTGTTGCGAATGAGCGCTGCCGCCGCACTCGCTTGATCGTGCGCCCCGAGCCGCTTGAATGCTTGCTGCAGTTCTTCGGACTTCGGCGCTTCGGCCACGGTAACCACGGTCGGCTTTGACCAAAGCAGCAAATAGGCGGCGATATGGCGGGCCGCATCCGACGGCACCGGCAATCGCGGCATGCGGCCATCGGGATAGCGACCATGCGGATTGCCGAGAAAGGCCGTAATGTCTTCGGTCCGCATTCGATCGCCCAAACCTGTAAAGGCGATCCGGCCAAGGTCGCGTTGCTCGGCGCGGTCGACTTCGGGCAGAAAGTGGCATGTGGCGCAGCCGAGACTCAGAAAAGCGAGCCGGCCGGCACGATGGTCGCCGCTACCCGATGGCTCCACCTGGGTGTTGCCCGCATTTCGAGTCAGGTACTGTGCGATGAGCCAGCGGTCGACGAATCCTGCGCGGTCGGAAGTAAACAACGCGGGCATATGCGCATCGGCGCGAACTTTGGCCGGGTCAGCAAGCCAGTTGAACAGCCAGTTCCGACTGATTCGACGACTCACGTCCGCCAGCGACGGCCCGGGCGGCGGGTCGGTGATTGCCGGCAGTGCATTTTGGTGACAGCGTGCACAACCGTATTTCCCCGCGGCGATTCGTCCTTGCTCCGCGAGTTGGTCCTTTGCAACAGCCGGCGTAACATCCGCCGCGACGTGGCGAAACCGCCAGGCCGGAATTGGCTCGCGGGCGAATGTGCGAGCTTCCCAAGACAGTTGCAATCGCGAAGGAACATCCGCCAGCGAACGGAATCGAATCGCGATTCGATAATCGCCGGTCTCGCGTTGGAACGATTCCTTCGCGACAAACTCGCTCGTGTCGGTCTGGCCGCGACCTTCCAGCACGGTTTTGCCATCGACCTGAACGAGAACCTCGCCGCACACAAAAGCGCTGAACTTCAGCGGGGCGGCGTCCTGAATTCGGATCACCCCATTCCAAACGACCTCGAATGGCCCTGGCGGAATGCGCGGGTGCGGGCTGGAACGTCCGAAATAGAACGCGGGCTTCGCGTCGATGCGATAAACGACGGCCTGTTTGTCTGCAAGTGATCGATATTGGCCGACGAGTCCCGATTGAAGGCTTCCCGGTTCGGCATCAAGCGGACCTGCCAATGCAAAGCATGGGAGACACAACAAGACGGTCGACGCTGACATCGATTTCATGGACTTAGCCTCGTCCCACGAACGGCATCTTGGTGGCCATCACGGTCATGAACAGAACATTGGCGTCCAAGGGAAGACTCGCCATATATACCACGGCGCGAGCCACGTGTTCGACGTCCATCGTCGGCTCGACGGCGACCGCTCCGCTCGGTTGCGCCACGCCGTTCTTCATTCGGGCTGTCATTTCCGTTTCCGCGTTGCCAATGTCAATCTGGCCGCAAGCAATGTCGTACTTCCTGCCATCGAGGGCGGTTGACTTGGTCAGGCCGGTGATCGCATGCTTCGTGGCGGTGTACGGTGCGGAATTGGGCCGCGGCGCATGCGCCGAGATCGAGCCGTTATTGATGATGCGCCCGCCGCGCGGAGATTGACTCTTCATCAGTCGAAACGCCTCTTGGGTGCAGAGAAACACTCCCGTCAGATTGACATCGACGACTTGCCGCCATTGCTCAATCGTGAGGTCTTCCAGCGGGATCGCCGGGGCGCCGGCGCCGGCGTTATTGAATAACAGGTCGAGCCGTCCAAACTTCGCTTTCGTTCTCTCGAACAACGACCGCACCGACGCGGCGTCGCTCACGTCAGCCGGCACGGCGAACACCCGTTCCGCCGCTTCGGCCGCGGCCGCGGTTTGATCCAATTGTTCGGCACGGCGTCCGGCCAACACAACCGAATAGCCCTCGCGCAGAAGAGCCAACGCGGTTGCTCTGCCAATTCCCGACCCAGCGCCGGTTACAAGTGCGACTTTGCCGTTTGAACTCATTTCTAAGTTGTCTCATGGCCAAAGGCTTGGCGTTGCTGCCTTGGCAATCCGCTCGAGCGAGGACCGGGCTTCCTCTGTTATGCGCGCCCCCGGTACACCGTTCACCAGGTTCTTAAGGACCAGTTTGGCCTCGGCATTTCCAATACTCTCGAGCACTCCGATGGCTCGCAGCGACCGCAGTTCTTCCGGAGTCGAGGGCACTTTCGAAAATCGGCTCAGCAATGATTCGATCCGTTTGCGGGCTTCAGCCGACGGCGTGCCGGCGAGTTTTTCACGCAGCGCGGGCAGCGCCGCTTCCCCGAGACGCGCCAATTCCCGGCTCGCCGTTTCCCGAGCGGCAAAACGATTCTCGTCGAGGTCGCGCAACCAGCGCGCGACGCTTTCTTTCTGCGCGGAATCGAGCGCCGCGATGGGTTGAAGCTGTTTTCGGAACAGAGGCACGGTCTGGTCCGGGACGGTAGCAAGCCGCCCGATTGCCCGATGGGCTCGGGCCGGTTCGTCAGCGAGGTCAGACCAGAACACGTCCAATTCGGCTGCGCTGAGCGGGTGAATTGCGGGCCGCTCCGGTGCTGGAACTTGCCAAACTTTCACGCCCTTGTCCTGGCTTGCCGTCGCCAGTCGTAGACCATCCGGACTAAAGGCCAGGCTGTAGACGGCGGACGAGTGAGCGGGGATATTCAGGATCTCTCTTGCGGTGCAAATGTCCCAAATCCTTACCGTCTTGTCGGAGCCGGCCGTCGCGAGCCGCTTGCCGTCGGGACTGAACGCGACGCTAAAAATCGTGCCCGTATGACCCTTCAAGTCAACCAATTCCTTGCCGGTAAGCAGTTCCCAAATCTTCAGTTCTCCCGCGCCCGTGCCGCCGCGGACGCCGCTGGCGGACGCGATCAGCCGCCCGTCGCGGCTCATGGCAACGCCGTAAACGTTATTGCTGTGGCCATGCAGAACCCGAATCGCTTCTCCCGTCTTGCTGTCCCACACGCAGACTTCGCCCGCTTTGCTGCCGTTGGTGGCGCCGCTGCCGGAAACCAGGTATTTGCCATCGCCGCTAAAGTCGACCGAAAGAGCCGGCGCACCGTGGCCGGCCAATGCGGATACGTGCTTGCCGCCGTCGGCTTCCCAGACATGAACAGTGCCCGGTTGGATGCCGTGCAGACCACCGGCGGCGGCCACGAATTTCCCGTCGGGACTGAAGGCGATGCGGAAGAGGAAATCCGGCGCGCATTTCATGACCGAAGCATCTTTGCCGGTTGCGATATCCACAATCCTGACTTCATGCGACACTCCGACGGCGAATTTCTCGGAGTCGGGATGAAAGGCCACGCCAAAGACGTTGGTGCCGCGCGTCGGGTAGTTGAGCAGTTCTTTTCCGGTGGTCGCGTCCCACACCTTTACTTCGCGATTGGCCGCTGACGCGATGCGCCGTCCGTCGCGGCTGAAGCAAACAGTGTAGACCTCCGCGCCATGACCATCGAGCGACAACAGCGGCGGCTGCGGTTTCGGTTCCTGGGCCGTCACTGAAGGAATCGTACTGAAATGGAAAACAACAAACACGAAGACAGACAGGAATTGCGCGGCGGGCATCACCGCGGCAGTTGCGGGGGTTATCGTCGGCGGTTCGACGGATGCGACTCGCATCGAGTTAGTATGGGCACGGCGGTCGCGGAAGCCAGTGGCTGGTGTCGATGGTCAAGAACATTGGCGTTAGGTAAAGGTGATTTCCGTCCACTTCATTGATTCCGGCACTGATACTGCCACCCTCCGGCCTCCGGCGGAATCATTGCACATGTCCGGAATCACGCTCCCGAACCGGAATCACTGATCTATATGACCGTGCGTGATTTTGCAGCACACAAGCCTGACG
>JBGQCZ010000141.1:0-9689 GCA_041495645.1 Gemmataceae bacterium
ATAGTGCCGGTTGACCGTCTCGTACTCGACGTGGGCAACGGCAATGGTCACCGTCTTGTTTTCGTCGCGAACGGTGCCGCCCTTCGCAATGTCGGCGTAGCTCTTGGCTTTGCCGCCGAACTTGAGCGACTGCCGCGCCACGATGGCCGCGGTCAGGGTTGTCTTGCCGTGGTCGATGTGGCCAATGGTGCCGACGTTGACGTGGGGCTTGTTTCGTTTAAATGTTTCCTTCGCCATCTTAATCTCCGCTAGAAAGTCGGACTAACTCGGGGTCGCCCGCCGTCCCCTGGGGCACTGGTGCCCCCGATGATGTCGGGGGTGCGGGCCTGATTCATGAAACCTACCAGAGCTGCTGCTGGGATTTGAACCCAGGACCTCGTCCTTACCAAGGACGCGCTCTACCGACTGAGCTACAGCAGCGGCTATCGGCTATCGGCCGTGTTCTAGCCGATAGCCGAATGCCGATAGCCGGCAGAGCGGGTGATGGGAATCGAACCCACATATCCTGCTTGGAAGGCAGGGGCTTTACCACTAAGCTACACCCGCGATTCCGAACCGCCTGCGCTCTGAGCCGTGTGGGCCGGGAGGGATTTGAACCCCCGTAGGGCTAAGCCCGCCAGATTTACAGTCTGGTGCAATTGACCGCTCTGCCACCGACCCATGTCCCGCCAAGGTTTCTGGCGAGAGCATGTATTGTAGAACCAACTCTTCCAACGTCGAGAAGCTCGCGGCGGGAATCGAACCCGCAACCTGCGGTTTACAAAACCGCCGCTCTGCCAATTGAGCTACACGAGCGCCCACCACTCTCAGATTATACAAACGCCGGCTTGATTTCCGCATCAGCAGTACGACAGTTTCATTTCGGAACGGGTTCGACCATTACGGCGAGCGAATCTGTTGATACTGCTGTCGTACGTTGGAAGTAAGGGGATAGATCCGAGGTTTTGGCGGCTCATGAAAGGCAGGAAGGCCCGGGTCGGGCGGGTAACCGGCGACTTCAAACTGATTGCCATGCCGCACGAGAGGCAACAAGTAGGCGCCCGGTCCGACGTAACCTTGCGTTCGATTCAGATTCGTCACCGCAATCACACCCTTCGGTTTCGGTTCTTCCGCCGAATAAAGGACATCGCGGACCGTCACCTCGGCGGGCTGCGGTTCCTTTGGCTCGGCTTCTAGGTCCACTTCCACCTCGAATTGCGAAACCAGCAACTGCGCCCGGGATACAACTACCGGATTCGATTTTTGCCGCGCCTCGAATCCGAGAAAGATCATCCAGCCGACGAACGCCAGCGCGGCTATTGCCAGGGCAATCGGGTTCTTCTTCATAGAACCCATCTCGACTCGGCCCCATCAAGGATCCGGTAGCCTTCGGTCAATGCTTGTTCGAGGTCGAAAACGCTTTGGAAATCCTCCAAGCGGTCGGCGTCGGTCTTGGACAACACTTGAGCATTGATTAACGCAAAGACGATTTCTCCAATGTCGCCGGTCCGGCGCACCCCCCAACGGTCGAACACCACCGGGGCCATGAGCCCGAATTCGCGCCGGGCCAGGTCACAAACACCTTCCAGAAGTTCGCGCCCCGTAACGTGATGTTCCGGTCCAGCCGGCGCTTCGCCTTGCGGGGACTCCTTGCCAAACATCCGCTGGGAATGTCCCAGCGCTTCCATCACGAATTCGAACGCCTCCCAGGCGTAGCGACCATCCTTGTCCGCGATCGTAATCAGGTCGTCTTTCATGGGAACGTCGTCCGTGATTCAAAGAACTTGACTTGTTTGATGTGCTACGAAGCCGCACGGGTTTTTCAATCGCAACCGAGATCGGGCTGTTAGAGCCGTGTCAGCACTTCGTTCATCGCCACGGGCAGCCGGCGGCCGTCTTCGAATTCCACGAGCAGCTTGCGGGCGAGGATCTCATGAGCGAGCACCTTGCCCTGTCCTTTCTGCGTCAAGATGCGGCTATTGATGGGCGGCATTTCGGCCTGGAACTCCTCATATACGTCCTGCTCGAAGCGCAGACAGCATTTCAATCGCCCGCAGCGGCCCGAAATCTTGGTCGGGTCGAGCGTCGATTTTTGCAGCTTGGCCATCTTCATGGACACCGGCGGCATCACGGCCATGTGCGTGTTGCAGCAGACCGGCTTCCCGCAATCGCCGTAGTCCGCAAGCAACTTGGCCTCGTCGCGCACGCCGATTTGCCGGAGTTCGATGCGCGTCTGAAATTCGCGAGCCAAGACCTTCACCAATTCGCGGAAGTCCACGCGCTTGTCGGCAAGGAAGTAGAACACAAGCCGCTCGCCGCCGAATAGGAACTCGGTATCCACGAGTTGCATGGGCAGGCTGATGGCACGAACGTGTTGGCGGGCGGTTTCGAACTTGCCGGGCAGGTCCTGGCGAATTTGTTCGAGCCGAGCGTGATCCGCATCGGTCGCCACACGGAGAACCTGACCCGTCGACGGTTCGACGATTTGCGCCACGGCCGGAGGAGTGCTGGGGCACAAAACGTCGGCGGCCTCCTGCCCGCGTGGCCCGCGAACGATGACGAGTTGTCCGCGCTCATACGTGGCCCCGGGGCCGGCCTCAAAATCGCCGAGTTGGCGCATCACTCCATGGCGCAGAATGTAGCGCGCCGGCGGTGGCGTCTCAACAATTGGGGAATCCGCGGCAACCGAAGTCATGAGTGCATCTCGAATCAAGTCGGCGTCATTGTACCCGAACCTTCGAGCGATTCCTACCTTGCTGATCCCAGGCGGGCCATCTTTTCCGCCGGCCGACCTTCGATCGAACCAAACTAAACCAAACTTTCGGCCTTGCGCGCCTTGAACGTGTTTTTGACGTAACCACTGAATCCGACGCATGTTGTTGCCCGCCCCCGCTGCCCTCAAAAACTTAGTTGGGAAAGTGGTGGTGGTGGTGG
Organism: Gemmataceae bacterium; assembly: GCA_041495645.1. Taxonomy (GTDB): domain Bacteria; phylum Planctomycetota; class Planctomycetia; order Gemmatales; family Gemmataceae; genus JBGQCZ01. The sequence goes on from JBGQCZ010000141.1 coordinate 2,914, forward strand.
TTGTGATAGTTGAGTCGTTGTCGAACGCACCGCCGCAAATCGCGCCGATCATTGGCATCCAAATCGAATTGAACATCATCGAACCCCCGGAAATGGGCGCACAACCAGCGCCCGGCCATGCAGCCGTCTATAGTGTACGCATGTCTCAATAGGTATTGCAACGATAGCCGGAGGAAACAGTTACTCGCCGACGGGCATCTTGGCAGGAGTGCAGGTGGACCAGAACACCCACGGGCTCGTGTCCCGCGTGAAGACCCGCACGCTGCCGTCCGCCATCGCCACTTGCATGCCGGCGCGGTGCGGCGTTCCCGGCAGCCGCGGGTCGCACGGCTCGCCCCGGCGCACGAACTGCACCGGCGTCGGGAAGTCCGGCACTCCCGGCTCCGCGCTCCGCCGGCCGATCCGCACGCGGATGAGAGCATCGCGGTCGGCCGCGTCTTCATCGGGCAGCAAAGCCGGTGCGATCTGACCGGTGGACCAAAGCCCGGGCGGGTCGTTCGGGGTGAGCGCGGAAAACGCCGGCATGTGCGGGCTGTAGATGCCCAGGCCCCACAAGTTGTACACCGTTTCGCCGGCCGCCGTTCGGCACACCTGCGGCCGCTCGCTGAACAGGATTGTGTTCGCCAAGCCAACCGGGAATTCCTCGAAGAAACGAGTGCCCCAAGGAACAAGACCGTTGGCCGCGTAGCTGCCGGTGGAATAGTAGCCGGTTGTTCCATCGGGAAGCGTCATCGGAATGTCGCGAAGTTTGTTGGCGGTGCCGTCGGCCGGATCGATGAACATGGGCCAGAACTGGTTGACCATTCCGCCGCCCTCCAGGTACGAAGAGCCGTCCTTGTTCATGTAAGTGATCATGACCGACGAATGGGCGAGATAGTGGTCGGGAGGTCGTTCTGGGCGAAACCTGTACGGAGTGGACTCGACAAAGGGGATGAGGTTGGCGAAGACCGACGGTAAACCGCGGCCCGTGGGCGCCCCGTCGCCCTGGTCAACGAGCGGAGGTAGGCGCTGATAAGTAGAGTAGTGGTTGTGCACCGCCAAGCCGAATTGTCTGAGGTTGTTGCTGCACTTCATCCCGTTGGCTGCTTCGCGGACACGTTGGACTACCGCCGAGAGCAACCCGGCGCCCACCAAGACGATGAGCAGGGCGACGAGGACGTTAGCCCGCGAAATGCCAGAGCGATGGACCATTCGACTTCTCCTCCGCCGAGCCGATGCGGCGAGCCAAGGGGCTTGTCCCCTTGGCACAGCATACCACGGTTGGATTCATGTTCCTCGCGGGAACCTGTGCCAAGGGGACAAGCCCCTTGGCTCGCCACGAACGACAACGCCGTCATTGGGTTGGCGTCGAGATATCCCAGGTTTCTGTTGCGTCATTTCTGTCGCTTCGGCGACTTCTTCTTGCACTCCCGGCGCATGATTGGACGCGCGTCGGAGCGGCGGGCGGCTTCGCGGAAGCCGGCCTGCTTGAAGGCGGATTCGGTTCCGGTCCAGGCGAACGCGGCGGGCATTTGTTGCGTGTAGGGCACCACCGGATACGCTTCGACGGTGAGCGCGCCGCGCGATGCGGCGAAATCGACGGCTGCGCGAATCAATTTTACCGAGAAGCCTTGTCGGCGAAACGGCTTGGCGATGAACAGACACGAAATAGACCAAACCGGCTCGTCATCCAGCGGCGCTAGCACCCGCGAGTTTTGCAGGCGGACGTACTCCTCGCGCGCAGCGACCGCGCACCAGCCGATCGGCTCATCGCCAACATAGGCGAGCACTCCGGGCTTCGTGTCGCGTTTCACCAATAATCGCAGTGCCTTCCGGTTCCCGCCGCTTTTGCCCGCCTCGAATTCGGGCCGCTTCAACCGCCAGGTCATGCACCAACAACCGCCGCACGCCCCGCGCTTGCCAAACAGTTTTTCCAGGTCCGGCCAACGCTCCGGCGTCAATGGATGAAACGCGAGTTTTGGTGATTTGGCCATGTGTCGGTGTTTTCCTAGTTTCCAGTTTCGTGGGGCAGACAAGAATCGGCCGGCAAATCACCTCGCGCACCCGCACCACCGGGCTCTCGTAGGCAACGCGCGATCGAATCGTAGTGGCCATGCGAACATTATGCGATGCGGGGATGGTCGGAGCAAGCGGAACTTGCACCAACGCGGATCAAGAAGTTCCCGACACTTATTGCTAGAATCACACCATGTCGCGCAATACTCAATCGCCTTTTACCCTGCCGTCACGTCTCTATTGGAGCCCCGATATACCCATGCGCGCGATCCGGCGCTTTGCGCTTCGGGTGGCCGATCAATTTCATCCGGACAGGATCATCCTGTTCGGCTCGTTCGCCTACGGCAAACCAACCGCCGATAGCGATGTGGACATTCTTGTGGTGATGCCGACGCGGAACCCGATCAGCCAGGCTGTGAAAATTCGCATGGCCATGCCGGCTCCGTTTCCAATGGACTTGATCGTGCGCGCACCCGAAATGTCGAGTCGGCGGATTGAAATGGGCGATTCTTTCATGACTGAGATTGTGAACAAGGGCAAGGTGCTTCATGAAAAGAGCAACGGCGCCGTGGGTGCGAAAAGCCGAAGCCGATTTTCAACTCGCCGAAAGAACCATAGCGGACGTCGGCCGGTTTCATGATTCCGTGTGCTTTCATTTTCAGCAAAGCGCCGAAAAGTACCTCAGCAGTTCACTGGACCCTTACGCTAATGCACGGGATAGAATTAGTCGAATTCCTTCAAAACGCTGGTATCGACGCGACGACTGCCAGTGCTTAGTCTCACGACGAGCGAGATTAAGACCAAAACCACAACTGACACAAAATAGACCTTGGCCACATAGTATTCACCTACGTGGACAACGTACGTGATTTCAATGCTACCGATAACTAGGACAAGTGATGTGCACAACAGCAGCATGACTAACCGACCACTATATCGCTGAAAAACGACCAGTACGATTGTCACAAGACTAATTGGAAGAAACATGACCAAGTCGACAACGAATGCGAATTCCCAACCGGAGTTCGTTCCAAACTTAATATCGCCCTGACCGCGGTTGACGATGTTATGCCATGAAACCAGTCCCACTCCAAGGTGTACAGCTACCAAGTAGACCAGGACAAATGCCAGCTTCTTCCAAAGCATGATCGAATCCTTCGGCGCGACTCCTCAAAGTCAGCAAGACGTTGGCTTCAGTCACTCACAAGGCCGTCCTCGTGGAGTCGGGCCTAGCCGTTCCAAAGACGAACGATCTCGACCGCTTGTTCATTTTGCTTTCGGTCCAGCATCCGTCTCTGAAATCACTTCGCAGGGGACTGCTCTTTCCGACAGAATTTGCTGTGGAAACGCGCTATCCGGGTATGAATGCGACGAAACGTCAGGCTGCCTCGGCACTCCGCTGGGCGAAGCGCGTGCGACAAGCAGTTCGCACAATTCTCGGGATCAAACCGAAACGCAATGTCAATCCGCCGTAACAGAACTTCTGCCCCTTGATGATCGCGCCAAATGGTTCGCCGTTGTTCACCCCACCTCTGCCATCACTTCGCCTTTGGTCAGCGGCATGGGTTTGCCGGCTTGATCGTGCATTTCCGCGTGCAGGTCGATGCCGAGGTGGTGATAGACGGTCGCGCAGATGTCGGCGGGGGTGCGGATGCGGCCTTGGATGGGATAGGCGCCGTTGCGGTCGGATTGGCCGAGGACGCGGCCCGGCTTCACCCCGCCGCCCGCGAGCAAAATGGAGTAGTTGTGGTGCCAATGGTCGCGGCCGGCGTCTTTGTTGATTCTCGGCGTGCGGCCGAATTCGCCCATGACCAGCAGCAGCGTTCGCTCAGTCATTCCGCGTTGGGCCAGGTCATCGAGAAGCGCCGACACGCCGCGATCGAGCGGCGGCAGCAGTTGAGATTTGAGTTTGCGGAAGTTGTCCTTGTGGGTGTCCCAGGCGTCTTGCGGAGTCTTGCCGTTGAACCCGGAGCAGACGGTGACCAGCTTCACGCCGGACTCGACCAACCGGCGGGCGAGCAACAAGGATTGACCGAGCGTATTGCGGCCGTAGCGCTCGCGCAGCGCCGCCGGCTCGCGGCCCAAGTCGAACGCGTGCTTCACGGCCGGACTGGTCAGCAACTTGATGGCCCGCTCCTGATACGCCGTCACGCCACGGGCTTCGACCGAGGACTCCAGCGTTTTCGCTTGCCGATCCACCAATTGCAATAGCGCCGCCCGATCTTCGAGTCGCGCCGGCGACACATCGGCGGGAAGGCTCAATTCGGCGACATTGAAATCGGGCCGGCTCGGGTCCTTGATGACCGCGAGCGGATCGTACTGTCGGCCGAGGAATCCGGCGAGCTGACCGGGAGTGAGATTGCCGACATCGCTGGCCAGTTGGGGCAATTGCACGAAGCGCGGCAGCGCGTTCTGCCCCGGCGCGAACTTCGCCACGATTGAACCGAGATTCGGGTGATCGCTGGGAGTGGCGGTCAGCGCGACGGCGTCGCGACTTGGTGGATAACCCGTGAGCGCTTCGTACGCGGCCGATTGATGGTGCGTGCTCGATTGAGCGCAGGTGCGAATGATCGTGAAGCGGTCATTGCGCACGGCGAGCATCGGGATGTGTTCGCCGAAGATCACGCCCGGTAATTTTGTGTTGCGGACGCCGAACTCGCCGCGTATGCCGTCGGGGGCGTCGGGCTTGGGGTCGAAGGTTTCGTATTGGCTGGGCGCGCCCCAGCAGAAGACGAGGATGCAGGAATCGGCGAGCGGACGGCCGGCAGTCGCATGAGTTTCGCGCCCGCGCAGCAAGTCGGATAGCGTCAGGCCCGCCGCACCCAACGCGCCGACGCGGAGCAAATCGCGTCGCGTTAGAGCAGCGGGGAACATCGTCAATCCTCGGGCTAGCGTTGACAGTCAATATACCCAACCGGCGACCTCGACCCAAGCAAATCACGAAGAAGTTGAATCGAATCAGCCACGGATGAACACGGATGAACACGGATGAACACGGATGAAATCAATTGATTTCATCCGTGTTCATCCGTGTTCATCCGTGGCTGTTATTTTCTTGATCGTTCAACGGCGAGGGCAGCAGCCGGGGCAATTGTCGGGGTAGCGCGGCGCGTAGCGACCCTCGCCGAAGAAGTTGCTGCACGAGCTGAAAATGAACCAAGTGTCGTAACGCAGCGAACCGCAACCCTCGCAGTCTTGTTTCTTACTCCCGTTGAACACCTTCGACGTGCGCTTTTTGCACTTGGCGTCGTTTCCGCACGCGGAAGCATCGCCAATCGCCTGCGCGTCGACTATGACCGGCGGGCTGCCAGGCACGGGCGGAACGACCGGCGTCACCGACGGTCCGGCGGGCAGCGGCTGGGCATCTTCCAGCACCAGGACCCGAATCACTTTGGCATTCTTGGCGGACTGACGGTCCTCCGCGTGGGCCATGACGCCGAACAACGCGACTATTGCGGTTGAGAGTAGCAAGCGGCTCATGGCAAGTTCCTTTGGGTCGGGTGCGGAGTCCGTTCCGTAAAATAGAAATCGGCGTGCCGGCTGGCGCGAATGCAACGGTAAGTTGGGAAAGACCGGAAATCCGGCCGACGGGTTTTCCGGTTATTCCGATCGCGGTGAATAGTCAATCCAGAGTCCAAAGGAGCGGGGTGGTGTCTCAGTTTGGTTTACAGTAACCGCCTTTAGGCGGTGTTTTCCGAACCCGCTAAAGCGGGTCACTACAAACTGATACACCACCGTGAGCGGTTGATACTGGACAAAGGCGTTAACCCGACGGACAATAGATCAATCCCGCCCGTGCTCCTTCATCGAGTGCGCATCATGCTGTCTCTTCCGGTCGCATGGAGCCTGGTTTCCGCGTTGCTGGCGTTCCCGCCCGACACGCCGAAGAACCTGCCGAAAGACAAGCCGCCCACAAAAGCGACCGAACCCGAAAAGCTCGTGATGACGGGCCTGGCCCCGGCCAAGATTTTCCCGAACCTCTGCACTTATCGCTACCTCGTCAGCACGAGTTCGCCGCAATGCCAGGCGTACGTCGATCAGGCGCTCGGCTTCTTCTATTCGTACGTGTGGATGGAAGCGGCCCGCTCGTTCGAAACGGCGACCAAACACGATCCCAAGTGCGCGATGGCCTGGTGGGGCCTGTCGCGGGCCATCGAGAAATGGGGCCGCGGCGATCACACCGCTGCCCTGCGCAAAGCCAAAGAACTCATAAATTCGGCCGACCCGCGCGAGCAGAAAATCATCCTCGCCCGGTTGCAAGAAAAAGGCATGACCGACGAAAAGATCGAAGTGGACAAGCGCCGCACTTCGGCCCAGCGCACCATCGACGAACTGCTCATCGTCCACGATGAGGACCAGGAAGCGTGGTTTTACCGGGCGCAGTTGAGCGACGGCCCGGCGATGATCCCGTATTACAAGGCCTTGCTAATGCTCAATCCATTGCATCCGGGCGCGAACCACGAATTGGTCCACTACTACGAGAACGTCCGCCGGCCGGCCTTGGGCATGCCGTACGCCGACAAGTACATCGAATCCTCGCCCGGCATTCCGCACCCGTTTCACATGCAGGCCCACCTGGCGACGCGCATCGGGCGCTGGGACAAGACCTGCGATCGCAGCGCCCGGGCCGTCGAACTCGAACGCGAATATCACAAGTTCCAGGATGTGAAGCCTTCCGAGGACCATCAGTTTTCGCACCATCTGGAAATCCTGACGCTTTCTCTGATCCACGACGGCCGCTATCAGGAGTGCCGCAAGATCAAGGCCGAGGCGCAAAAGGC
>JBGQCZ010000142.1:0-9687 GCA_041495645.1 Gemmataceae bacterium
CCTTGGCTCGCCAAAATACCTTGGCTCGCCAAAATACCTTGGCTCGCCAAAATACCTTGGCTCGCCAAGACTCGCGGGATCAAGACAACGACATTACTCACGATTTGCCTTCATGAACTCCACGAGGAATTGTTGGAGTTCGTCGTCGCTCATTTGCTCGACTTGAGCGACCAAGGCGGTCAGGTCGGAGCGGGGATCGGGCGGCGGTTCGACGGCTTTCTCTACTTGCCGGCGGCGGGCCAGCGAATTGGCGGCGTCCAGGCGCACCTTCGGGCTGTTGTCGCGCAGCAACAGGCGCGCTACGTTCCGCGATTCGTTGTCGGCATGACGCGAGGTCCGCTCCTCGGCTTCGCGGAGCAACCGCTCCCACTCCTCGGCGTAATGCTTGACCCAGCGGGCCACGACATACCTCTGCCGATGAAGCTGGGCGGCGATCGTTTCCCAGGTCGCGCCCGCCGCCCGCAATTCCGCCGCCGTCTCCATGTCCTGACGCGTTCGATTCGATGGGATCTTCATTTGAGCCTCCGATGTGAAAGGGGCCAGCCCAGATGCCGGCCGAAAGTGAACCTGCGCAGGTGTTGGGTACGAATGGGAGGTTGTCAAATGCGGGGAGAAAAAAAGTTCTTGGCGAGCCAGGAGCGTAAGCGACTGGAGTCTGGCCGCGCCAGCGACTGCGCCAGCGACTGATTGCATTGTCGAGTCGCGTGGACTGCCAGGCTCCAGTCGCTCACGCTCCTGGCTCGCCTTTTCGGTTCGACTGCACTTGTCCAATTATAATGAACTAATATATACTATCACTGAGGGCATTTCGACCTGGGCACTTCTCGTGCGCGCATTTCGGAGGGGTCGATCATGTTTCATTCATTTCAGATCTTGTTGAACGGGGTTCGCGGCGGCGTGTTTGAGTCGAATGTAACAAATGCCACCATTTTTTTGCGAGCACGTCGCGCGGATGGGAAGATCGGTCGCGGCAACGAGTTGCGTCGAAACCAATGCTTGCGGGCTGCAAGTCAAGTGTGGCATTTTGTTGCATTGGCGGTTGGGGAGTGTTCTTGCGTCACGATGGCTTCAAGAACTTGCTGCCGCCGGTTTTTGCTTGGGCCGCGACTTCCAAATCATGCCGTCGTAGCCGTAGTGCAGCAGCGAAACCAGCAGGGTGATCATGGCCCAGGCGTAGCCGGACTCGCGATCGATGAGCCAATTCGCCAAGCCAAGAACGGCCATGAAAACCAGCACGCCCAATCCGGTTCGCGAGAGTTGATAGCGCCACAGACCGGTAGTCTTTTTGCGAACGGACCAGTTGCAGATGGCGAGATACTCGATGGCGTGAAACACCGCTCCCGCGAGAAACAGAGCGTTCATCCACGCCTGCTGTTGCAGGTGAATGGCGCCGAGTTGGATCCCGTAGAGGAGCGTCACGCTGCTGATGTAAACCACGCGGCCGAGATGGTTGGAACGATAGGCGATGAGTTCGCGTACGAGCAACACGAGCGGCGCGATCAAAAAGAACGGATCGATCCAATCCATGATCGGCAGCCACGAGCGAACGGTTTCGGCGGCGGTGAAGTCCCGCGTGGAAGCCATGAACATGGCGAGGCGGAAAAACACCCACAAAACCAGCGTGCGGATGGCCATCTTTTCAAAAGCCGTGGCGCGGTCGCTCAATTCGGGGCGCGACATTCTTCCGTAGATTCGCGAGATGCCGGCGTGTTGCGAGGCGAAGTGCCACGCGTTCCAAACGTAGTCGAGCATCATCAGGAGCACGAGCGGATGCTGCAGGCCGGGCCAATATTCGCCGACGGCGACCAGAGCCAACCCGAGCGCCACGAGGGCCAGACCAATGCCGCCAAAGCGAAGCGGTTCCTTGGCGAAGCGTTCGCGGTCGCCGAACACCAGCATGAGCGTGATCCAGCGATGTGGCGTGCTGATGAAGTAGACCTGGAGGAAACTGATCGGCTGGTTGATCCACGGGAGGTCGCGCAAGGCGAGCAACACGATCGCCGGCCACGCCAAGTTGGCCATGAACAGGAGATCGAACAGCGGCGAGACCAACCAGCCCGCGGCGGGCTTGAGTGCGGGTGGGGAGCTTGGTCGAGGCGCGGAATCTGTCGCGGGAAGATCCAAAACCGTGGCCATAATGGCACCTGGCGCGCTCGGGTATCGATGTCCGGAATGAACAACTGTAGGTCAGAGATTGAGGGGATTCAATTGAGTTGCGGAACCGGCTGGAATTCAGTCTTTTTTGGCATTGACGATGGCCCAGAGTTCGTCCCAAACCTGCTCGGGAGTGGGCGCGGCTGGGTCGCCGCTGGCCCAAGCGTCCGCGGCGGATTGCAAGCAGGCGATAGCGAGTTCGCGGCGCTTGTCGGTCGAAGACGACTTGGCGTCGGTTTGCGGCGGGCGCAGCGGGCGGCCGTCGAGCGCGGAGTTGCACAGTGCATCGGCCCGCGCGTTTTGTTCGCGGTATACGTGACGCAGCGTGACCTTGTCGAATCGCGAAAGCAGGTCCTGTGCCTTCTCGTAGAGCGTTCGCAGGTCGGCACTCTTGACCTTGTATTCGCCGTTCATCTGCTTCACCAGCAATTCGCTGTCGCTGAATATGGTCAGGCGTTTGCCGCCAAATTGGGCACAGCGTTCGAGGGCTCGCAGCAGGGCGGTGTATTCGGCGACGTTGTTGGTGGTGCGGCCAAGGCAATCGGATTCTTCCCACGCCTCGTGGCCAGGGCGCTCGATAACCAGAGCATAAGCCGCCGCGCCGGGATTGCCGCGCGACGCGCCGTCGATGTGAACTGTCCAGCTTTCGGTTGACATGGTCATTATGATTAGGGGCCGAAGAGGGGGTCGATAAGATGGAGTTCATGGCTACCGACAACGAACTACGGCTGCTCGTCTTGGAGACCTCCGGGCGCGTGGGCTACGTGGCGCTCGCGAGCGGGGCGGAACTTGGCGAAGTTCGGCGGATGGACGAATCGCGACGTCATGCGCGCGACCTGGCGCCGGCCGTGGCGGAACTGTGCGCCGCACGAGCTTGGAAGCCTCGCGAACTGAACGGCGTGATCGTGAGCTTAGGGCCCGGTAGTTACACCGGGCTTCGCGTCGGCATCATCTCGGCCAAAGCGCTCGCCTACGCAACCGGATGTGCTGTGCTCGGAATTGAGACCTTTGCGGCCATTGCCCGGCAAACTCCGGTTGAAGCGGAGCGAGTTGAAGTGCTGGCGGACGCGCAACAGAAGAAGGTGTACGTACAGCGATGGCGCCACGATGGGATGGAATGGCGTGCGGAGTCGGCAATGGCGATTCAGCCAATCGTAGACTGGCTGGCGAATTTGGAGCCGGGAACCTGGGTCAGCGGACCCGGAGTGCGGTTGTGCGAAACATCGATTCCGACCGCAAATCCCGTCGTGCCGCAAATGCAACGTGAACCGCTGCCGGAAAGCTTGTTGCGAATCGGATTGGAGCGCTGGCGGCGCGGTGAACGGGACGATCCGTTGAAGATCGAACCGCTCTATTTGCGGCCGAGCAATGCTGAGGAAAATTGGGACCGGCTTGGCTTGGATCGAGGGGCAAGGAAACAAGGAGACAAGGAGAACGCGCTGTGAGTTACCCAGGTGACGATTCTGTTCCCCTTGTCTCCTTGTGCCCTCGGCAGTTACTTCTGCGGGAAGGTGGCGCGGCTCAGGGGAGTAGCGCCCGGCATCATTGGCCCGCCCTGATTCATGGGGACAGGCGTGCCGAAATAGTGATCGCTGGCAATTGGCCCGCCGCAGCTGCAATCGCCGCCATAGCAGCTCGCGGTGTTGCAGCAGCCGTTGCGCCACCAATGCAGGCGCGGGAAGACGTAGGGCCGGTCGCAGCAGCAACCTTGCGCCAGCGACGAAGTCAAAAGGACGAGGCCCAACCAGAAGGCTTTTTTCTTCATGAAAATCACTCCTTGCTCCGAGCCACCGCGGCAACGGCTACCTTGCCGGTCGTCGCTGACTCGGGATGGTGCGATCCGTCACGGCAAGCGGGCGTCGCGTTTTCGCGAGGCACGGTCCGTGGGCCAGACCTGTGTCGTTCCATCCTGCGCGAAAAGTATGCGCCCGGAACGACGCGATGCAACCGGTCAAGGGAATTCAGTGAGGAATGTGGACAAAAAAATGGTCCAGCGGTCGCGACTGCGAAAGACCGGCAGATCAGCGAAGCAGGGTTCTCTTTTCTCGATGAATGCAAGGAGATGGAGGAGGCCCGTCCGAAAATCGAACGGGCCCCGGATTTTCTCAAGGACACGGCGACGGGCAGCACGGCGCGCTCGTCGCGACGACGGGCACGGACGTGGCCGGCAGCAAGACTGCGGCCTGCTGCGGGCAGCAAGGCGACGGCCGGTAGCTGTTGCGGGCCCGCCAGCAGCCCGTGGCGGGCAAGGTGGCCAGCAGCAGGCCGAGAATCAACACACGGTTGCGCATTCGAACCTCCTCTGATTCCGCCAGCCCGGGCCGGGTTCCGCACGCGGCGACGGTTGCACTGGCCTCGAACTGTTCCGGGGCGTCCAATCGTTCCCTTTTCGCTGGATTCCAAACGAAAATGGACCGACGTTGGTTTGACTATTCCAGGGTATGTCGATGTCCGCGAAGATACAACGGATTTCAATTCAATCCGCGCACTTCAGTCATTCCCGATAACTGCTTGTAGGAATCGGCGAAAGAGTTCCTAATTTACCCGATATGCCGGTCGTGCGGCCCATCCGATAGTCCTCCAGAAAATGGCCATGAACCCAACCCCCGCAGCCGGGTTTTTCGACGTCCGCATGCGCGGCTTTCGCGATCGCGTCGAAGTGGCCGATGCTTTGGCCTTGCTTGACGCGCGATTGTCGCCGTTGCGCTCGGAAACTGTCCCAACAATCGACTCCGCCGGCCGTGTTTTGGCCCTGGAAATACGCTCGGAAGCCGCTGTTCCGACGTTCGACCGGGCCGCGATGGACGGCTACGCGTTGCGGGCGCAGGAGACATTTGGGGCCGGCGCGTATAGCCCCGTCGAATTGATGGTTGTCGGCGAGTCGATGCCGGCGAAGCCGTTCGCCGGCGAAGTTCGTGCGGGTCAGGCGGTGCGCATCATGACCGGTGCGCCGATGCCCGCCGGAGCAGACGCGGTGCTTCAAGCCGAAGCGGCCGCGGAATCCGACGGCGTTTTGCGCGTGACCGAGCCAGTTCCGCCCTTGCGGCACGTCGGCCGGCGTGGCGAGGATGTTTCTGTTGGCCAGGTTGTTTTGCCGGCCGGCCGAGTGTTGCGGCCGCAAGACTTGGGTTTGCTCGCATCCATTGGGGTTTCGCAGATCGCCGTGGTTCGTCGGCCCGCGGTGACCATTCTCGTCACCGGCGACGAATTGTTGCAGGCAGGTTCGCGACCCGAAGGTTTTCGAATCGTCGATAGCAATTCGCCCATGCTCGCAGCCTTGGTCCAACGCGACGGCGGCATTTCACGGCAAATCAAGTTGATTCCCGATAATCGCGACGCCATTCGCGAAGCGATGCAATCGTCTCTCGGCGAGGTGCTGCTGATTTCCGGCGGAAGCTCGGTGGGCCGGGAAGATCACGCCCCGAGCATACTTGCGGAACTGGGCGAATTGCCGATTCACGGACTGGCTTTGCGTCCCGCCAGCCCCGCCGGAATCGGCTTCCTGGGCGGGCGAATCGTGTTTCTCTTGCCGGGTAATCCGGTATCGTGCTTATGCGCGTACGACTTGTTCGCCAGCCGGGCCGTGCGGCGCTTTGGAGGACGAAGCGCTGAGTTGCCATATCGCAAGCTGAAGTTGCCGCTGGGCGAAAAGATCGTTTCGGCTGTTGGCCGGGTCGATTACGTTCGCGTGAAGGTGTTCGGCGGGCGCGTCGAGCCAATCGCTGTGAGCGGCGCATCGCTGCTCAGCACGACGACTGCCGCTGATGGTTTTGTCCTGGTTCCGCGCGATTTAGAGGGCTACGGACCTTGCGAAGAGGTAGATGTTTATCTGTATGATGGATGATGGTTGCCCGACTGCGGGAGGAGTGAGCATGAGTATTGCGATTTTGCCGGACGAACCGGAAGTGCGCGACCCCGACATCGTCGCAGCGGAGTCAATCGTCGTCCACGGCTGGCGCACCGTTCGGCGAAACATGTTTGGCGGCGGCACCGAAGTCTTTCAGATCCCACTCATGGCATGGGACGTGTTGCACCCTCAGTTGGGGGACGAGGTCTTGTACACGGACGCCCACCAAGCCATTTGCAATTACCTGCGGTCGGTCTTTGAATACCGCGTTGAGAAAATCCCCACGACCGTGGTGCTCAACGATACCGGCGTGAATCTGGATTTGGAGGGCGTGAAGACGATTAGCCCCGACGTCTGCGTGATTCCCAATGTGCGCGTCCGCAGAAACTGGACCACGTTCTACGTCAGAAAAGAACGCACCAAGCCAAGTCTCGGCGTTGAGGTAACTTCGCAGGATCGGCGCGAAAATGATACCGAGCGCAAATTCGATTACTACCATCGCGCCGGGATCCCGGTTTACGTGATCGTTGACCTCGTAAAGGCGGATGCAAATGGAATTCCGCCTCTGCTTGGATTTGAATGGGCTCCCGAAAATTACAAGCCCATGAAACCGGATTCGCGCGGGCGGTTGTGGCTGGAAGCGGTGGGCGTTTGGATAGAAGCCCGGCCTAACTCGGTCGTCTGCTGCGACGGAGATACGGGTGAGGAGATCAAGAACTTTGCAGGCCAAGTGAATGCCCGAAGAGAGGCCGAACAGCGAGCGCAGGCGGAAGCATTCGCGCGCCTGGTGGCCGAGGATCGCATCAAACAGCTCGAAGCCGAATTGGCGAAGGTGCGCGGCGACAAGCAGCCATGAACGACGCTTTCCATCAGCAGCAATTTTTGAACGTCGTGGATCGCGACGAAGCCGAACGGCGTTTTCGGGCAGTACTCGATTTATCGCCGTTGGAAGCCGAAGAAGTCCCATTGTCAGAAGCGCACGGCCGCGTGCTTGCGGCCGACATCATTGCTCCGGTCGATGTGCCCGGTTTCGATCGTTCCAATATGGATGGTTTCGCGTTGCGGGCCGCCGACACAATTGGCGCCAGCGAAGGCGCACCGAAGACTCTGCGCCTGAATGCTGAAACCGTCGCAACGGGAATCGTGCCGCGAACCACGGTCGAAGCCGGAACGGCGACAGCGATTGCGACCGGTGGAATGCTGCCACGCGGCGCCGACGCCGTCGTCATGATCGAACACACGACCGTCACGGGAAACGACCTTCGCCTCATTCGCCCGGCCGCGCCCGGCGCCAACATCAGCTTCGCGGGCACCGATATTGGCCGCGGTGAGATGGTGTTGCGGCGCGGCAAATTTCTGGGATCACGCGATACCGGGGTTCTGGCCGCCATCGGCGTTTCACGAGTGCCGGTCGTTCGACGGCCATGCGTGGCCGTCATTTCAACCGGGGATGAGCTGATTGCGCCGGGTGCGGACCTTCGTCCGGGCCTGATCTACGACAGCAATGCGACCGTAATCGCCGATGCCGTGCGCGAACTTGGCGGCAAACCGGTTCCGATGGGGATTGTTCCGGACAATTTCGCGGCACTCGAAGCGGCGGTTCGAAATGCCATTGCGGAATGCGATGTGGTATTGCTGTCGGGCGGCACGTCCAAAGGCGCGGGCGATGTCTCATACAGAGTGCTTGAGAAGCTTGGCCCGCCGGGGATTGTCGCACACGGCGTCGCGCTGAAGCCGGGCAAGCCTTTATGCCTCGCGGCGGTGAATCAAGCGAACCGTAGGCCGGTTCCAGTTGCGGTGCTGCCGGGTTTTCCAACCTCAGCGATCTTCACCTTCCACGAGTTCCTGACGCCAGTGATTCGCGCTTTGGCGGGACGGCGGAAAGAAAGCAGTGTTTCCATTCCGGCGACGCTGCCCTTGCGCGTCAACTCCGAACGCGGCCGCACGGAGTATTTGCTCGCATCACTCGTCGAACTGCCAAAGACCGATGGCTCAAGTCCGAATTATTCGGCATATCCGATGGGCAAAGGATCGGGGTCGGTGACGGCCTTCAGCCGGGCGGATGGGTTCGTGGTCATTCCCCGGCAGCGAGAGTATCTCGAAGCTGGTGAAAAGGTTGAAGTTCAATTGTTGGATTCGTCGCTGCGACCGGCCGATTTGGTCGTAATCGGCAGCCACTGCACAGGGCTGGATTTTCTGCTGGGCCGGCTTCATGCCGATGGCATCACGACGAAGTTCCTGGCGGTCGGCAGCACCGGAGGTTTGGAAGCCGCTAAGCGCGGGGAATGCGATTTGGCCGGCATGCACCTGCTCGACGCCGATACGGACGATTACAACCGGCCGTTTTTGACGCCGGAATTGGAGCTAATTCCCGGCTACGGCCGGCTGCAAGGCATCGTATTCAAGCCGGGCGACGGGCGATTTGAGCGCCGTTCGGCGGACGAAGCGGTTGCCGCCGCGTTTGCCGATCCGAATTGCCTGATGATCAATCGCAATCGCGGCAGCGGTACGAGGATTCTGATCGATCGCTTGCTGAACGGTGTGCAGCCGACCGGCTATCTGGTCGAAGCGCGCTCGCACAACGCGGTGGCGGCCGCCGTGACTCAGGGGCGCGCCGATTGGGGCGTGGCCATCGCGCCGGTGGCCCGCGACTCCGGTTTGGGCTTTATCCCATTGCGTGCCGAACAATATGATTTCGTGGTGCCGAAGTCGCGCCGCAACCGGCCCGCCGTGCAAGCCTTCGAGCGGCTTTTGACTCGCCCCGAGACGCGAGCCGCACTCGCTTCGATGGGTTTCCTGAGCGAATGACATGAAAATCACGTCCATTCCGCAATTCGCCCGCAACGCTGGCCGGGCCACCGAAGTGCTGACCATCCTGTCGAAGTACGGACTTGCCGACTGGATCAGCCGGATGAACATCCGCTTTATCAAGGGCATTTTCAATTGGGGCTCGCGCACCGATTTGGCCAACCGCACGACTGAAGCGCGCATCCGCATGGCCATGGCCGAGCTGGGCACAACCTTTATCAAACTCGGCCAGGTTCTATCAACTCGCGCCGACTTGGTGGGGGGCGCGCTGGCGGCGGAATTGACCAAACTCCAAGCGAACGTCCCGGCCGATCCCGTGGCTGTTGTCCGGTCGACGATTCAGCAGGAACTCGGAAGCCCCGTCGAGGACTTGTTCGCCGATTTCGACGACGTGCCGATGGCTTCGGCGTCCATCGCCCAGGTGCACCGTGCCAAACTCAAAGACGGCACACCGATCGTGGTGAAAGTGCAGCACCCGCGCATCGCCGAGCGCATCCGCAACGATTTGGATATCCTGGCTGGACTGGCGGAACTCGCCGAAAAGTACATCGAGGAGATTCGTCCGTACCAGCCGCGGGCCGTGGTCAAGGAGTTCGAGAGAACGCTGTTGCGCGAACTGGATTTCGGCCGCGAGCAGCGCAATTTGAAGCGATTCCTCGAGTTCTTCGCCAACGACAAGACCGTTCGCTTCCCCAAGCCGTATCCCGAGCTGTCGACCGGCAAGGTATTGGTCATGGATTTGCTGGAAGGGAGGACGGTGGCGGAAATCGAAAAGGCCGGTGTGGGCGGCGAGGGCGAGCAGATTGCGAAGCACGGCGCCCGCGTGTTCCTCGAAATGATCTTTCGCGACGGCTTCTACCACGCCGACCCGCACCCCG
>JBGQCZ010000143.1:0-9656 GCA_041495645.1 Gemmataceae bacterium
GAACCGCTCTATACCCGCTCCGATGCCGACGACGCTGTTGCCTTGGCCGAGGCGTTGCCCTGTGGCCAGCGCCGCGAGATTCTGCCCGGCGTCTATCTCACGCTTATCGAAGCCGGCCACATCCTGGGCTCGGCAATCGTGCATCTGACGTTCACCGACGGCGGATCGCTGACCTTCACCGGCGACGTGGGTCGCCGCGGCATGCCCATTCTGCGCCCGACCGCTGCCGTCCCGCCCGCCCACACGATCATTTGTGAAAGCACTTACGGCGGGCACGTGCACGAGCCGATCGAGCGCACTGCTTTGCGCCTCAACGACGTCGTTAAGCGGACGTTTGATCGCGGCGGGAAGGTGCTTATCCCCGCGTTCAGCCTCGGCCGCACCCAACTCGTGGTTCACTTTCTCTGCCAGGCGATGCGGGCCGGGCAGATTCCGCGGCAGCCGATCGTGGTCGACAGCCCGCTGGCCGCCAAAATCGCTGAAGTTTACCGCCGCCATCCCGAAGCCCTCGACCCGCAGACGAACCGCGCGCTCGAAGAAGATCCCGAATACCTGGGCGGGCCGCTCGTGCGTTATGTGCGTTCGTATGAGGAGAGCCTGAGCGTCGGTTCCCAGGCTGGCCCAGGCATCATCGTCGCCTCCAGCGGCATGTGTGAAGCGGGACGGATCGTGTACCATCTCAAGCATCACATTGACGACCCGCGCTCCAGCGTGGTGCTGGTGAGCTATCAGGCCTACGGCACACCCGGCCGCAACATGCTCGAAAACGGCCCCACCGTCCGCTTCCTCGGTAAGGAATGGAACAAATGGGCCGAAATCGTCCACCTCGACGGCTTCTCCGGCCACGCCGACCAGGAAGACTTCCTCGCCTATCTGAACCCGCTCGTCGGCAAGGTGAAACGCGTGTGCTTGGTACACGGCGAAACCATGCGATCCGAAGCACTGGCCACGGCGCTGAGGGGAGTCGGCTTCAACGAAGTGATGTTGCCGGACGCGGGGATGAGGCTGGGGTTGGGGTGAGGAGTGAATCGGTTTCAAATCGACTCAGACTCCGGCGGCGCGGAAGGAATTCTACGACGCCGTGCTTTGGGCAAAGCCGGCAAATCTGGACACGGACGCGTGCGAAATCGCGATTCCGCGGCCAAGTGACGTTCGTTTGCCGGTGGATTTAACGTAACGTACAACGAGAAGGTCTACTCAATCGCGCCGGATTTGATCCGCCCGAGGAACCCCGAATGGCCTCGTCGCCGCTGTTGGACATCGACGCCCTCGTCGCTCCCGTTCCCGGCGATGCGCCCGCTGGGGCGCCGTTGCCTTATGACGTGCGTCTGAAGCTCGAAGAGCTACGCAAGGAAATCAACCCCGCGGATTACGACGAGGAAGACGCGCGTAGGCCGCCGAGTTACCGCCCGCCCGACTGGGCCGGGATCGTCAAGCTGGCCAAGGAAACCTTGTCAAGCAAGTCGAAGGACTTGCTCGTGGCCGCACGGCTCGTCGAAGCCCTCGTGATCCAGGAACGCTTTGTCGGGCTCCGCGACGGGATAAAGTTGCTGCACCGGCTCGCCGGCGAAGCCTGGGACCGCGTACATCCCATGATCGAGCAAGGAGAGACCCTCGAGCCGCGCGAGGGGCCGTTCAAGTGGCTCAATCAAATCGGCTACGGGTCGCAGTTCCCGCGTACTCTGCGTGTTACCCCGTTGTTTATCGTCGGTGGCAAAGGCTTCGGCTTCGAGGATTGGCAGAGCAAGGACCGGAAGGCGGCATTCGACACGGCTGCCTCGGCGGTCAAGCTGGAGACGGCCCAGGACCTGGTCGACGATCTGAAAGCCGCGAAGGAAGAGCTGCACGCGCTGTGCGATGTGCTGAACGACAAGATGGGCGAATTCGCTCCGGACCTCGTGAGTTCGGAGAATAACGAAAACATCGGCGCGGCGATCAACGATTGCTTAAAAGTGGCGAATCAAGTTCTGGGAAAGAAGACCGGCACTGCCTCGACCGGCGACGATGGGTCGTCGGCCACGGGCGGAGCCGGCGGAGGTGGGACCGTGGCACTGAACCTTTCCTCACGGGCCGACGCCTACCGCATGCTGAACGAAGCCGCCGACTTGCTCCAGCGCCTCGAACCGCATAGCCCCATTCCGTATTTGGTCAAGCGGGCCGTGTATTTGGGTGAATTGAAGTTCCCCGAGCTGATGAAGGCGTTGCTGCGCGAAAATGCCGCGTTGGACGAACTCTATCGCCTGGTCGGCGTGGAACCGCCGCCGCCGACATGAGCCATTACCGGACTTGATTCGAGGATTACTTTCCTCGGTGAGAATCTTGAACGCGGCAACTCTCTTACTTCTTTGTCACGCAAGCTTCTGAACCAATCTCAGGCTGACGGAAATCAGTTCTTGCTGATCTCCCTCCTTGCGCGATTTCGCGCGTTATAGTTTCGGCAACAACACCGGAGCCGCGTTCATGAGTCGAGCGTTGTTTGCCGCTATTCGCGCCGGGAAGATCGCGGGGGTCATGGACGCTCTTGCAGAAGGCGCCGACCCGAACGCCCGCGACAGAACCGGGCTGTCCGCGCTCGCGGCCGCCCTCACGAAAGACTCAATCGCCCTGATCGCGGCGCTGATTGCGGCCGGGGCCGACGTTAATGCCGTGGGCGGCGACGGCCTCCGGCCTCTCGATTTCGCCATGCTCTATTGCGGCCATCGTGCCGCCAAACTTCTGATCGACCGCGGAGCGGAGGTCGATTACATCAGAACCGATGGGGACC
Source organism: Gemmataceae bacterium (assembly GCA_041495645.1). GTDB lineage: Bacteria > Planctomycetota > Planctomycetia > Gemmatales > Gemmataceae > JBGQCZ01. Next base: position 2,765 of record JBGQCZ010000143.1, read on the forward strand.
CGGGGCTCATGGCCGCAGCCGGGACGGGGGAGGCAAAACTGGTTGAGTTGTTTCTCGCCGCTGGGGCCAATCCAAACACTTCTCGGGCCATTGACGGCCTGAGCGTCGCCGACATCCAGGTCATCGCCAACCGGTCCCAAGACGCCCCTGCTGGAATGAAACGGTCTAGCCGGCGAATCCTCGACTCGTTGGCGGCCGCAGGCGCTACAGTTCGCACCATCGAAGAAATTGAATCGCTCAAGGATGCCCGGCGCCGCCAGGGTACCGCCGTCGGCATCGCCGACCGTGACGACTTCCCGCCCGACCCGGCGCTCAACGAAATCAAACGCTTCCAGGCGGTGGCCGAATCGGCCGCGTTTCGAGCCACGCTCGACGAACTGGCCGTCTTGTGCCATTCGCCGCCAACGAAATACCAGCCGACCGATTATCCAATGCACGAAGATGTCGACCCGGTATTTGCGTGCCGGTTCGACAAGTCGAAGCTGCTCGCCCATTTGGGCAAGGCGAACGGCAAGTTTGCAGAGCTACTCGCGGACATTGAGGACAAGGTGCTGGCCCGCGGTTTTTACCTCGTGCAAAACACCGACATTGAGGGAGATAACGTTCGCCTGCTGCTGCCGACGGCGGACCCGATCGCCGTCGTGTACGGTCACGAGGTGAATACAAATGGCGGCGTCGGTTTGGACGAGCTCGCGGCCGGACTTCGCAAGGTGTATGCGCTCGCGCCATTCGTCGTTACCGATTGCGGACACGACACAATTGCCGGATCGTATTTGCAACCGGTCGCCCCGAGAACTTCAGCGGCGATCCAAGAAATCCTGAACGGCATCTGCCCGGCGGCGGATGACTTCGATTACGACGAGCTCGATCCCGACGAATGTCCGACGGCCGAGGAACTCAAGTGCGCAGCGGTGGAAGACCGCCTCGACGGGTTCTTCCTGTGGTGGGACTAATCCATTTTGTTACTTCGGCATTTTTGAAAAATCGCCAACGAACGATTAGCCTCATGCGTTGATGAAGGAAAGCGCCCGGCGCGGTGCAACCGGCCGCGATCCGGAGACGCCCTATGAGTACTGCCATTCAGGGCCGGCGCGATGCTGCGCGCTGGGTTAGTTCGAATTCAAGCGAATTTGTTTGTTCCGACTCTTCTCGTCGCCGGCGGCGCAAGAGAAGCGGCTCAACGTCCGCAACCGCACGTTGGCCCCAAGTTCTGCTTTTGGTCCTTGCTATCGTTCCGACCATTGGACTCGGGGTCGGAGCGTCGCTGCGCATGAAGCGATCGATTCGGGGGAATGAAGAAGTCGTCGCGACGCCTCCGCCCCGTGAAATTGCCGCGGCTTCGCCTAATACGACCAAGTCGCCCGCAGCCATCGAGCCCGCAACAAGCACGATCCGTCCAGGCGTTCCAAGCGGCCCTCAAATAAGTCTTGCGTCAATTCGACGCGGTTATCCCGAGACGTTTCGACAATTCCGCACCCCGCTGACCGAACGGAAATTGCGGGATCAGCTTTCACAAGTGCCAGAAATCGTTCTCGAGTCGAAGCCTGGTGCGGCGGCAAGCGCCCTGCTCGCGCACGCGCAAACGCATCACGGAACCTGGATGAGGCCGGCCCCGGAACCGGCGCTCTTCTCGGAGCGATCGGACCTCGATGGGCTGCCATTCCGCAAGGGCGCGGAATGTTATTTGTTCACCATGCCGGCGGTTCGGTTGGAGGAGTTGTCCAAAACACTGCATGACTACATTGCGGAGGCCAAACCCGTTCCAGGCTCGCGCGGCGCGCCGGCGGGATACGCTTCCGGAGCGGACTACTTGTGGGCCCGATTGTCTCAAGACAGCGCGGCAACTTGGCGCGTGCCCGATGCGGTACCCACTCTGGTTCAGATTCTCCAGGCCCAAGATACGCCCTATCGCCGGCTTCTGGTTCGTATGCTGTCGAGCATCCACGGCGAGTGGGCCGCGGAGGCGCTTGCGCGCCGGGCCGCGTTCGACCTCTCCCCGCTTGTCCGCGAGGAGGCGGTCTACGCCCTGCGGGCCCGCCATGAGAAGGATTATCGCCGGATCTTGCTGGACGCGCTGCGGCATCCCTGGCCGGCGGCAGCCGAATTCGCCGCCGAAGCCATCGTCAATCTCAATATGACTTCCGCGATCCCGGAACTTGTTTCCGTCTTGGATCAAATTGGTTCGTCCGACGACTGCCGCCTCAAGTCGCGCGGCAACGAGAGAACGATGGTGGTTCGTGAATTGGTTCAGGTCAACCATCTGAAGAACTGCCTGCTGTGCCATGCCGCGTCGGCGGACCGGACCGACCACGTACGCGGACTGGTGCCCGACCCCGATCGGTTGCCGACGACGTCACGCACCGTGTATTACCGCGGCGAGGGTTTGTTTGCCCGAGCCGACGTGACTTATTTGGTGCAGGATTTCTCGGTCTTGCAGCCGCTGGTCGATGGCGACAAGCGCGTTCGACATGAGCGGTTCGACTACGTCGTGCGAACGCGAAGCGCCAGCCCAGGCGAGCAAACCGAACAACTGGACAAGAAAACCGATTCTCCCCAACGCCAGTCCGTGCTGTTTGCCTTGCGTGAAATGGCGGGGGCCGATCTGGGTTCCGATGTGCGCGTGTGGGAGCGTTGGTTGAAGGGAGAAACCGTAACCGCCGCGAGTCAATAATCGACTTTGCGCACGTCCAGCGCGGAAACGGCGACCATGCCGCCGGCGAACAGCGTTGACGTGAGAATGGCCAGCTCCGGATGGAAACGGCCCTGTCGTTCCATGGCGGTCGCTGCATCCCATTGCGAGAAGTAGTGCTGCGCGTTCAACGCCTGGCTGATGAGCAAATTGAAATCGACCGGTTTGGGAAGCAGCCAGTAGGCGGCTTCCAACGGCCAGCGTATCAGCGCCGGCGAATCGGGTTGAAGCATGGTTTCAATCCGCCCGGCGTTGATCGCGACGCACAGAATCCAGAACAGAATCGAGCCGATGATGCAGACGATGGTGCTCCGCGTCGCCACCGCCAGGAACACCGAGAAACTGTAAAAGAAGGCGAACTCGATCATCAACAGCGGGATCGACGCCAGATAGACTTCGTTCCACACTCCGGTGCGAAATCCGAGCACCAGCCACGTGCCGCCCACGAAGACGGTCGCCTGCAGACCGACAAACGCGACCATGCCCTGGAACTTGCCCAAAAGCAGAGTCCAACGCGGCACTGGTTTGGTCAACAGCACGCTGGCGGCATTCGGTTCGAGAAAGGATGGCAAAAATCCCGCGGTCCAAATGAGCGTGAGCAGCATGCCAAACGTGCCGGCCACGCCGCTCGAAAGCATCAGCTGTAGGAAATGAATCGAATCGTCCGCGCCGCGGGCATGCGGCACGCGCACCGTTCCGAAACCGAGCGTGACTTCGCCCTCAATGAAGTTCACACCGGTTTTCTCGGCCGCTTCGCGATCCGTCACCATATCCTTATGAATGAATTCGGGCTTTTGACCGGGGTCTGCTTCGATCTTGCCGCCCGTCACGCCCACGCCGAAACAAAATACCATCGCGACAAGACTGACGGTCAGCATCACCCAAAAAATGCGCGAGGCCAGCGATTGGCAAAATGTGTCCCAAATCAACCAACGCACGACATTGACGGCGGCAGGCAAATTCATGGCCGGCGATTCCTGGGCGGAAGGGCGAATATCTCCGACAATCATACCGGATGATTCGCTTCCGTGCCGGCTCTCGAATCAATTCAGACCCAGCCACGCGGCGATTTCCTGGGTGATTTTGCCGCTATTGTCCATGCGCGGCAACTTGTGCTGGCCCCCGAACTTGCCCTTCGACTTCATCCAGTCGCCGAATCCGCCCCAGCGCACCGCGATCACTTCCGGTGGCCCCAGAGTTATCGACCCCGCCCGATACGCCACATAATCCTTGTTGATCTCGTGCAAGGCGTCGTCGAGCTTTTGCGAGAATTGCGCCATGTCATGGGGTGGCCGAGTGAATTCGATCAGGAACCGGTGGCGGCCCGGCTCGTTCGGCTTGGTCGGAAAAATGGGCCCGACGTGGAAATCCACTACCAGGGATTCGGTCGCTTCGGCCGCAATCGAGACGGCCTTTTCGATCTCCTCGCTGATGAGATGCTCGCCGAACGCCGACAGGAAGTACTTGGTCCGCCCGGTAAAACGCAGCAGCGGCGGATCGCGTCGCTCGAACCGCACCGTGTCGCCGAGAACGTACGAGTACAAACCGGCGCATGAGGTGATCACTACCGCGTAGTTCACGCCGAGTTCCAGGTTCGCCACGGTATGCCGGTCCGGCTTCGCCGTGCCCAGTTCCTCCACTGGAACGAACTCGAAAAAGATGCCATGATCGGGGATGAGCCGCAGCATTTGATAGCGAACGTCCTCGACGGCTACATAACCTTCCGATGAAGGATAGGTGTCTTGGAACACCACGTCATCGTTGCCGATGATCTCGCGGAACACGCGCCTGTACGGGTCGAACATCGCCCCGCCGTGAACCACAAGTTGCAGGGTCGGCCAAACGTCGCCAATGGTCTTTTTCCCGGTCACTTTCTTGAGGTAATCGAAGAGCGTCAGCAGCCACGAAGGCACCCCGCTGATCACCGTGATCGGCAGCTTCGCGGACTGTTCGGCGAGAATTTGAACCTTCTCTTCCCAATTGCCGAGCAGAGCCACGTCGGGCGAGGGAAAGAAATAGGGCCGCAGCGGTTCGTTGACTTCGCGGGCGGCGATCCCGCTCAGATCGCCGTAAACGCTGCCGTCGTCATTCGGCTTGAGGTCGGTGCTGCCGCCGAGGAAAAAGATGCGGCCTTTGAAAATCGTCGCGCGCGGATGCTCGTGAAGGAAATACGCCAGGTTGGTCAGTGCCGCTTTCTTATTGGACGCCACCATCTGCCGCGTGACGGGAATGTACTTGGTCGCCCCGCTCGTGGTGCCTGACGACAGAGCGTAGTACGGCACGAACTCCGGCCAGGTCACGCCTTGCAGCCGAGGGTAGCAATCCTTCCAGTAATCGTTCCACATTTGCTCGTAGGTCCGCAGCGGCACGCGTCTTTGATAATCGGCCACTGATTCGATATCGAGGAACCCGTGATCGCGGCCGAACTTCGTGTTGCGGGCCGTCCGCACGAGCCTCCGCAATTCCCGCCGCTGGGCCATAACCACGTCCATCTCGTCCAGTTCGCGAACGCGGTGAAAGGCATAACGGCTTAGTCCCGCGTCGGCCATGCGCCGCACGAGGTTGCTTCCGGAAATCCGCTGCACCAGGGTCGTTGTCATGGCTTGCCTCCCGTTTGCACTTCTCTCCGCCTCAGCTTTCCTATGCGCCGTCGCGGACTAATTGTGCGCGAAAATCCACCCGCTTGCACTTACACCGCACGACTCAAGTGACCGGAAACAACCGTCACGGCCCGCCCGCCGAGCAACACGCGGTCGCCTCGCAGCTTCACGCGCACCACCCCGCCGCGCTTGGACGCTTGAAAACCTACCATTTCGGCCTTTCCCAGCCGTGCCGACCAAAACGGCGCCAGGCAGCAATGGGCCGAGCCCGTGACCGGATCTTCCGGCACTCCCGCCGCCGGGGCGAAGAACCGCGACACAAAATCGAACTCGGGTTTGTCCGAAACGGATGTCACGATCACGCCACGAACCGGCAACGTGCCAAGCAGGGCCAGGTCGGGTTTCAAGGCGCGCAACGTCGAGGCCGAATCGACTTCAACCAGCCAGTCCATTTTGTTGCTGCCGGCCCATTTCAGTTTGGCGCCGAGGGCTTGGGCGAGTTCCGGCGGCGGGGCGGCTTCGACCGCCGGCTTGGCCGGAAAGTCCATCTCAATTTCCTCGCTGCGAAGTGATGCAATCAGCCAACCGCTGCGCGACAAGAAACGGGCTGGCTGGTCCTTGGGCAGGCGTCCCAATTCCCACAAAGCATGGGCGCTGGCGAGTGTCGCATGCCCACAAAGATCAACTTCCACCGCCGGAGTGAACCAGCGCAACCCGAATCCGCCATCGATGGGTCGGACGAACGCGGTCTCCGAGAGGTTCATTTCGCCGGCAATGGCCTGCATCCAGACGGCATCCCGATCGCCGTCGAGCAGGCAAACCGCCGCCGGGTTGCCGGAGAACGGTTCGGAAGCAAACGCATCAACAATCAAGAGCGGGCTGGTCATGATTCAACTCCTGTTTGTGCCAATCGGATGAGCGGTCCTTGGCTTGGCGAAGACAACAAAAAACAACAATCCGACTCCAGGCTCGTTTGGCTGCCCGCACGTAACTTCTTGTGGGCCATCTGCTTGACATCGCTCCGCCGAGCCCTCACACAAATTGTTGTTTTTGTTGTTTTTGTGGCGGTCAGGGTTGTGGCCGGCACTCGGCGAGAGCAACCGAGTTGAATGTTACGGATCAATCGAGGAATTGCACCAACCACAACTCGCTCCTCCAAACATGCGCGCACGCAGAGCGCCGGATGACGTGTAGAGACAATATACACCCGCGTCCAAACCGCACACAATGTCGGTAGCGGCCGGTATCGTCGTTTGTAGTGCGGCCGTCTCGGCTGCACCACAATGCTCATGACTTCGCTTCCTGTTCGCGCCAGTCGGTCCAGGGCGGCTCGGCCGGCTCGCCAAAACGAAACGCGCCGGGGAAATCCGCCGGCGCGACCTTGCGCTTGCCGCTCCAGCGCTCGATCTTGATCCGGTAGACGGTGGTGCGGGCGATTTCCTCCAGCGTGCTGGGGCGGTAATGCACGTCCGGCCGCAGATGTGGCGCGTATTTGTCTAGCAGCAATTGCAAAGCCTGGGCCGCCTCGGTTTGGTCACGCACGATCTCGACCCGGCCAAAAACGGCCACGCCTGAGTATTCCACGCTGAAGTTCAGAGCGTAC
>JBGQCZ010000144.1:0-9625 GCA_041495645.1 Gemmataceae bacterium
TGCTGACGATGCCGCTCGTGTTCATCGTTGTGCTCGGCATGGCCCTGGGCGACCCGGACGAGCGCTTGCACATTTTCATCGTCAACGAGGACGCGGGGTTGCCGCCCAATCCTGGTCCGTATCCCGGAAAGAACCCGGACGGCACGGACAAGAAATGGTCAGAGGTTGTAAAGGATGACTTGGAAAAGACCGCCGGCATTCAAGTCGAGACGATCGCAACTCGAGATGAAGCCGAGCGCTTGGTGCGGTTGGGCAGGCGCTCCGCCGTGTTGGTATTCACGCCCGAATTCAGCCGCCGGGTTCACGAGTGCTCCTTCCTGGACAAGACATTCCTCAACGGCAAGGAAGGTATCAATCCCTTCTACCGCGAAGGCGTTGATCTCCGAGCGCTGGAGGTCGAAGTCCTGCGCGATCCCAAGCAGCCCATGGCCGCGTCGGTCGTCGAACAGATCGCGCAGGTTTCCCTGATGCGCGTCGTCATGCCTTGGATGATCGGCAAGGCATTCGACAAGATCAGCGAAAAACAATTTATCGATGAAATGGCCAAGCGCGTCGAGGTTTCCTTCGGGCCGATCAAGCAAAAGCCGCTTGCACTGCTCAACGAAAAACAAAAAGCGGAGGTGGGCGATGGCGTGCAATCCTCACTACAGGAGATGTTCCGGAAATACAACCTTCGCGCCAAGAATTGGGAATCGCTGACGCAACCGGTGGGCATGCCGCCGGGAACCCAGCCTCCTCCTTCGCCAATTAATGCCGACGCATCCACACGCCGCGCCCAGCGCTTTCAGCTTCTGGTGCCCGGCTACACGGTCATGTTCGCCTTTTTCCTGGTATTGACCGTCGGGTGGCTATTCGTTTCCGAGCGCCGACAGGGTACATTGCAAAGATTGCGAGCCGCCCCGCTCACGCGCGGGCAAATCCTATTGGGCAAGCTCATTCCGTGCTACATCGTCTCGCTGCTGCAAGGTTTCTTCTTGTTGATCGCGGGGCGACTATTGTTCGACATGCACTGGGGCCCGCAACCGCTGTACTTGATTCCGGTGGTGGCGACGACCTCGCTGGCAGCCGTTGGAGTATCCGTCCTGGTGGCGAGCGTGGCTCGCACGGAATCGCAAGTGTCAATTTACGGCACGCTATTGGTGCTCGTGTTGGGCGGGTTGAGCGGTTGTTTGATGCCGCGCTACCTGATGCCTGAACAGATGCAGCAATTCGCTCAGATTACGCCGCACGCCTGGGCCTTGGACGCCTACCAGGAATTGTTGCTTGAAAACCCGCAGATTTCGAGCGTGTTCTTGTCGTGCGGGGTACTGGCAGGATTCGGCTTTGGACTGACTGCATTGGCGTGGCTATTGCTGAAGTTGGATTAGCGCACCCGGCCGACCCCGAACTGGTCGCCGTTGCGCACCGGCACGCCGTCCTTGAATTGGATTTCGACCATCTTTTCACTATGGACTGTACGGCCCTGTTCGTCTTTCAACGTCGCGACGATCCTTTTCGTCTTCGTGTCGAATACTTCGCCGGTCGAGGGATAGGCGAATTTGCCGTCGATGCTGAACGTCACCCAGCCCGGCTGTTCGCGCAGCCCAAGACTGTCAGTCTGCTTTGGCGGCGATGCAGCGAGGTCAAAGACGTGCAGGCGGCTGTTGAACGCATCGCAAACCCACGCTTCTTTTTCATCCGGCGTGAGGCCGATCCCATGGCTTGGGCAACCGTGCCGTTTCACCGGCCCTTTCTTGTATCCTTCGACCTCGACGCGCTGGACGATTTTCCCGGTCGTCAGATCGCCGATCTCGAATCCGAGCAGGTCGTTGACGCAAATGAAGCAAAGGGACTGCTTACCATTGACGGTAAAGGGCCGAATGGCGCCGCCGAAAGGCCCTACTCTTTGCACGGCTCGATTTGTCTTCGTATCCGCGATGAACAGCCACGGCGATTTCAGCCCGCCGAGATACATGCGCGATCCGTCCAGGCTCACGACCGTGTTATGCGCTCCGCTCTTGGTCTCGATCGTCTCAACGCTCGAACCGTCGGTGCCATTCACGACATTCCACGTGTCCTTTTCGAACGACGGCACGTACAGTAGTCTCCCGTCGGGAGTGATCGACATGCGGTCGCAGCCCAACGGGAGTTCTTTCTGCCACAGCGTCTTCTCGGTGACCAGGTTCAGGCAATACAGCTTTTTCGGAGTGGTGAAGTACAGGCGTTTGGTGGCGGCGCAGGCGCATAGGCCTTTCATGTTTTCCGGTTTTTCCTCGCGGCTCTCCGGAGTCTCGATGCGCTTGACAAACCGGTGCCCGTCGTCGATGTCGAATACGAGCACCCCTGCCCCGCCAAATTCGAGATAGTTGCGAATGCCGGGCGCCGCCACATAAAGGTATCGCCGCTCGCCCTTTGCAGGCTCATCCGCCCGCGCAACGGCCGAAATGGATGCGGTCAAGAGCAGTGCGGTCAGGATGCGCTTCACGATTGCCACCTCACGAACTGAAAAATGGTACGTTGGATAGATAACCGCGAGTCGAACCCGCCTGCAAGTAAATTCCACCGCGTGGGGATCGAATCGTCAAACCTGACTCTAAACTCTGGGGAGCATCGCATGTTGAATCGCATTCTAGCCGCTACCGCCGCCGTCGTGATTTTCGCCGGCATTTCGCGAGCCGAGGAACACAAGGCCACGATCAAGAAAGTGGACGCCGAAAAGAACTCGATCGTCGTGACGGTCGCCGGCGATGAGAAGACCTTTTCGGTCGCCAAGGACGCCGAAATTTACACGCAACAGAAGGGCAAGAAGAACAAGCCCGGCCCGAAGGACCCGGTGTCGGGTGGCCTGAGCGGATTGAAGGACGGCAGCGAAGTGACGCTGACCACCATCAAGAGCGGCGAGAATGAGATCGTCAGCGCGATCAAGCTGGAAATGGTGGCCAAGAAAAAGAAAGACAAGTGAGGAAAGTTGGCCGCTCGCGGCTTTGCGCCCGGCGCAAAGCCGCACGCGGCAAGATTCATCCACCAATCGCATGCATCGTTCGCAATGGTTTCACAAATCTGGCCGTGTTGATCTCGTGCCCTTCCCACTTTTCCCAAACATTCTTGCGAATAATCGCGGCTAACTCGTCGTTGTCGACGCGTTCACGCAGCAACGGTTTCACATCAACCTCTTCCAATGCGAACAGGCAATTCCGCAGTTTGCCTTCGGCCGTAAGGCGGACGCGATTGCAACTCCGGCAAAACGGCCGCGACACCGACGCGATCATGCCCACGCGGCCGCCGCCGTCGGCGTACTCGAAATCCATGGCCGGAGAACGCGGATCGTAATCCTTCGCCGGAGCCAGCGGGGCGATGTAGCGTTCCAGTAGTTCCAAGAGTTCGTGAGCGAAGAAGACCTTTTCGCGTTCCCAAATATCGGCGCCGATCGGCATGTATTCGATGAAGCGCATTTCAAAGCCTTGCTCGCGGCAAAATCGGGCGAGCGGAACCGCGTCGTGCTCGATGAATCCGCGAATCGATACCGCATTGACCTTGATCGGCTTGAACCCGGCCTTTTTGGCGGCGAGGAGTCCGTTGACAACCTCCTCGACGCCGTCGCGGCGCGAGAGTTCGCGGAATCGGCCCGGGTCGAGCGTATCGAGACTGACGTTCAACCGGCTCATGCCGGCATCGAACAATGCCTGCGCCTGACCGGCCAGCAACAGCCCGTTCGTCGTCAGCCCGAGATCGCGGACGCCGGGGATGGCCGCCAGCAGTCGCACTAATTTGTGAATATCACGGCGCATGAGCGGTTCGCCGCCCGTGAGGCGAATCTTGTCGATCCCGAGCGGAACCGCCACGCGAACGAAATGCGCCATTTCCTCGAACGTAAGCAATTCGCGGCGATCGAGAAACGTCACTTCTTCGGGCATGCAATACGTGCAACGCAGGTTGCAGCGGTCCGTGACGCTGATGCGCAAGTTGTTGTGAACGCGGCCGAATGTGTCCAGCAGTTGTGTCGTCATTGTTGTCATCCCGGCGTTGCGACGCTCCCGGGATGGACCCACTCCGTTTTTCCGTCCGCCCAATTTTCCTTCTTCCAGATCGGAACCAGTTCCTTGAGCCGGTCGATGGCATGCCGGCAAGCGTCGAACGCCTGGGCGCGATGCGGACAACTCACGGCGACCGCAACGCTGACTTCGCCCACATTCAAATGTCCGAGCCGATGAACCATCGCGATTTCACCGTCCGGCCAGCGAGCACGCGTGTCGGCCTCGATTTCCGCCATCTTCTTTTCAGCCATCGATCCATACGCTTCGTAATCCAACGCTACGGTCACTTCATCGCCGGTCAGATCGCGGACCGTGCCGAGAAACGTCACCACGGCCCCGCACGACGGCCGGATCACTTTCTCAGTCAGTTCATGATAGTCGATCGGCTCGCGCGTCAGTTGAATCATCGTAGTTCACCCGCCGCTCACCGGCGGAATCATCGCGATTTCGTCAGTAATCGACAGCACCGCGTCGTCTTTGGCGAATTCTTCGTTGAGCGCCACGGCGCATTTCGGCAACAGTTCGCGTAGCGCGGGCAACTTGTCGCCCAGCGCCAAGCGCAGATCGGATACCCGGCAGGCTTCATCCACCTCGACCACCACGGAATCCGCACCGGCAAGGTCGCGACAACGAGCAAACAAGCGAACGCGAACGATCATGGCACGAACCGATCTTGCAATGGCGTGTGCAGGCGCTCGGCGACTCCAGGAAGCAAACCATAAGCCAAGGCCAAGTATTGGACCGGGTGCAATGCGCGCTTGCCGGTCCCTTCCTCCATCTGCATCCGGCAAGCGCTGCACTCCGCGGCGCCAAACAGCACTCGCGGTTGCTTCAATTCCTCCAACATCGGCCGGCCCGCCTCTAACGACGTCCAATAATTGCGCCGCTTCAACCCGAACGTTCCCGCCATGCCCGAGCAACTTACGTCTATCGTATGCACGCGAAGTTCGGGTATCAATCCGAGCAGCTTGGCCGTCGCCAACGGCTTGCCGAGCGCTTTCAAATGACACGGCACGTGCTGGCCTACCGAAATGTTCATCGGCTCGAAATCGGTCCGCAATCGGCCGCGGTCGTGAAGCTCGGCGAGAAACGTCGTCAATTCGACCGTTTGACGGGCAACGACCCGTGCATCCGGGTCGTCGATCAGGTCGAGGTAGTCGTGCGAAAGCATCAGCGCCGCCGTGGGTTCCGAACACACGACGCGCCAGCCATCGCGGGCCAATGGCGCCAGGACGCGCAAGTTGCTTTCCGCCAGTTCGCGAGCGGTTTCAACGTCGCCGAGTGCAAATAGCGCCATCCCGCTGCTCCATTGCCCAGGAGGCACAAAGACCTGGATCCCATTATGACGCATGACTGCAACGGCCGCCTCGGCGATTTGCGGGTCGTTGTAGTTCGCGAAGACGTCTACGAAATACACCACGCGCTCGGTCGTTGTCGCCCCGGCTGGTAATCGCGTGAAGCCGCGCCGGGCAGCGATTTGCAGGTAACTTCGCGGCGCGAAGCGCGGCAGTCGACGATGACGCGAAATGCCGAACAGCCGCTCGATGAACCACCGCGAGGTTCGGCTCTCGAGCAACGGATTTACCAGAATCGACAAACGGCTTCCGAGCCCCGCGAAGAGTTCGATGCGTGAGAGAAACCAATCCGAGCGGTCCAAGCCATGTTCGGCAAAATGTGCGGCCTTCGCCTCGAGCATCAACTTTGGAATATTGACACGCGCCGGGCACTCCGATGCGCACATCTTGCAGTTCACGCACAGGTCGGCAACCGACCGAACATCGTCCTCCCCGATTCGTTTCGGATCAGTTTCATTCAGGAGTTTGCGAAGCAGGTTTGCCTTGGCACGGGGAGTGGCCGCTTCGGCGTGGTCGACATGGAAAATCGGGCACATGCGCTGACCCGGCGATTCCACGCGGCAATGCCCGCAGCCGTTGCAGGCGAGAATCTGTTTGCCCACTTCATCGGGTTGCCAAAGCAAAGTCAGCGAAGAGAGCGGCCGGGAATCGACCGGCTGTGAAGAATCGCCGGTTTCCGAAAGGCCTTTACGAAACGGCCAGTCGGGCCGGCGGTAGGATGCCCCGACGATTTTACCCGGATTGAAGATGTTGTTGGGATCGAAGATTGACTTCAATTCGCTCATGATCGGGTAGAGCAAGCCGTGTTGTTTGGGTACCCACGGCGTGCGGGCCAGACCGGTGCCGTGCTGAGAGCTGATCGTGCCGCCCATCTTGAACACCAGCGAATAAACGGCATCGGCCAACGGTCTTAGTTTGTCGAGCTGGCCGGTGCGCTCGGTCTCCAGGAATGGCCGGATATGAACCTGGCCGGTGGCCGCGTGAATGAGGAACGACGCGGTCAATTCGTGCTGCTGCAAGATTTCCTGAATGCGAGCGATGAATTCACCGAGCGCATCCGGCGGGATGCCAATGTCCTCGATGATCGCCACGGGCTTGGGGCCATGGCCGAGACCATAGAGATTCGGCATTGCGCTGTCGCGCAGCCGCCAGAATCGATCCATCTCATCGGCCGAACTGGCCAAATCGGACACCAACGAGAGCTTTTCCTTTTCATGAACGTGCTTGATGATGCCCTCGGCCTCGCGCCGGGCCTCGGTCGGGTGATCGGCCTCGAATTCGACGAGCAGAGCCGATTCAATCGCGGCCGGCAATAGTTGTGAGGCGTCCGCCACCGATCCACGGGCCAACGAAATGACTCGGCGGTCGAGCAGCTCGCAAGCCGACGGGCCTGCGGCAATAGCAATTCTGGCGGCTTTGAGCGCTAGCTCAAGGCTCGTGAAACCCAAGAGCGCCGCGCTGCGCCCTGCCGCGAGCGGAATCGTTCTTAACGTGGCGTCCGTGAATATCGCCAACGTTCCCTCGGAGCCGACCAGGAGTCGAGAGAGATTCAATGTGTCGTCTACTAAGACGTCGGCAAGCGAGTAGCCACAGCGATTGAATGCCGTCGCTGTTTGCGCAGTGCGGATCGTTTCGGCATGGGTACGCAGGAGGTTGGCCGTAGCTCGCACAATCTCGCCGAGACGCGGCGGATATTCGACGGCAAGGTTGAGCAATTCACAACCCACGTTCACGATATCGCCGTTGTCCAACGCGACGCGGGAGCCGAGAACGTGATCACGAGTGTAGCCGTGCTTCACGCAGCGCGAGCCGGAAGCATTTGTAGCCAACATTCCACCCAGCGTGCACGAAGCTCCGCTCGCGGGATCGGGAGCGAAGCGCCGCCCGATCTTTGCGAGTTCCGTGTTGAGGTGTTGCAGAACAACACCGGGTTGCACGCAAACGGTGTCGGAGCGGATACGGGTGATGGCTCGAAAGTGACGGCTCAGATCGAGGATTAGGCCCTCGCACAGCGATTCGCCCGCGAGGCCAGTGCCTGCCCCACGAGGCGCCAGTGGGATCTTGTCCTCGGCGCAATAGCGAACGACCGCTTGCAGGTCCTCTTCGTCCAACGGCGCGACAACGCCCAGCGGTGTGATTTCAAAAAGGCTTGCGTCGGTTGCGTAGAGGGCTCGGTTCAGATCGTCGAACAATAGTTCGCCGCGGACGAGTTCTTTCAAATCGTCGCGAATGCGTTCACCCTGGACCGGATCGATTGGCATGGATCATTCGCACGAGACCGCGAGCGTCAAGACTTCCCAGCCAACTCGCGGCGAATCCGCTCCTGGCGGTACTTTTCGGCAACCGGCAACTCGAATGGGTCGTACGACTTTTGCTTTGGCAACCCGTAGTGCCGAGCATGACAGCGATAGCAAACGATGACATCACCGACGATAAGGTAGAAGACGAGGTCGACGGCCGCCGAACCGAGAAGTATGATCCAGGCCAATTGCGGTTGATACATCACTTGCAGGATGAAAAATGCCGAGCAGGCAATCGCTAGCAAGGAGAGACCGAGCCACTGTGGGAAGTTCTTCTGCCGATAAAGCTGGCTGCAGCCGCACGCCACACAATTTTTGATCGGCTTGTCTGAAGAGTCGGTCGCAATCCAATGTTTCACATGCCCGCAGCCGCAGCGCCACTCTTCTGTGGATGGTTCCACCAGATTCGATGTTTGACAACCCGGGCACGAATAGCGAACCTTCACAGCGGCAACCCCGTATTTCGAGTCAACAGCAGGCTCGTGAGTTCACCAAGGAACACCAAAATAACGACCACATACAAGATTCCGGTGGCCGACTGCGTGGATTTGATCTGCGCCGTACGGAAGGCCATAAACCCGAACACGGCCGGTCCAATCAATCCTACGAACCAACGCACCGGTAGCCAAAGGACATTCTCATCATTCAAATTAGCAATATCGTGGTCGGTGGACCAATACCAGAGCGCCAGTCCTGCCACCGCTGCACGCAGAATCAAGGCAACTCCGAGGGCCGCGATTTGTCGCATCAGCGGCTTGATGGTTAATCCGGGCGAGATCAAATATGAGTGGCCGACCAGCATCGCGGTCATCGCGAAGCCGAGCAGCGCCGCGGCGGTCAGGTCGGAAGCGATTCGCGAGGCAAGCGACGTCCCGGTCGAATAGATTTCGGTCAATCCGCCGTCAAGGACGAGCCTGCCCAACGACGAATTCGACGCGCTCAATTTGGCGAGGCTGAAGACCATTGCGATCGCGGACAAAGCCAATGCGATCCAGCCTCCGGGCGGATGTTCGAAAATCCACACCAGCGAACCGATCAGTGTCAGACCAACCGTGATAGCGAGCGGAATCTGCGCGCTCGTGTTCCAATCCAAGACGGCTGCGACGACCGAAAGCCCGAGAACGGTCACGAAATGCGTTCGGAAAAAGCGCGGGTGCATTACTTTCGGGTTAAGCAACGTGAGCGCGGCGAGCATTCCGAGCGCCAAGCGGAGGCAGAACACGGCAAGCATGAGAGTGTTCTATGCGCCAAGCCGCAAACGGCTTATCGGGCAGGGCCGAAGATCAGCGACATGAGTTCGCCGCGAGTCTTCGGGTTGTCGCGAAAGATACCGCGCATCGCACTGGTGGTGGTCACGCTGCCTGGTTTGTGAACTCCTCGAACCGTCATGCACGAATGCGACGCCTCCAGAATCACCGCCACGCCTTTGGCCCCGAGTTCTTCCATCAACAGTTCGGCGACCTGTTCAGTCATTTGTTCTTGAATCTGCGGCCGTCGGGCAAGCGTATCAACGACGCGCGCAAGTTTGCTCAGGCCCGCGACCTTGCCGTTCGGAATGTAAGCGACATGCGCCTTGCCACTGAATGGAAGCAGATGATGCTCGCACATGCTCGAAAACTCAATGTCGCGAACCAGCAAAATATCGTCGTATTTCTGCGTAAAGGTCTTGCGCAGGTGTTCGCGCGGGTCGATGTACAGGCCGGCGAACATTTCGGCGTACATTCGAGCCACGCGATCGGGAGTATCGCTTAGCCCCTCTCGGTCCGGGTCCTCCCCGAGGGCGATCAGAATCTCGCGAACGGCCTCCTTGATCCGCTCCTGATCGATGGGCTTGGCGGGCGAAACGACTGGCCGATGCGAGCGGATTGGCTTGTCCAAGACGTTGTCCCCGGTTTGCGTGGGTGTAACCAGATTCTCTGGGGGGTTCCTGGGCGGCTGTTTTCATACGTCCAGGGAA
>JBGQCZ010000145.1:0-9586 GCA_041495645.1 Gemmataceae bacterium
CGAACACCGTGCCGGACTGGATTAACGATGGAGTGCCGGTCAGATTGCCAATTTGATACCAGCGCGAGCCGTTGCGTGCGCCGCTGCTACTCGCCGCGCCGCTGCTATTGACCTGGAAATTGTGAGCGGTCCACAGG
Source organism: Gemmataceae bacterium (assembly GCA_041495645.1). GTDB lineage: Bacteria > Planctomycetota > Planctomycetia > Gemmatales > Gemmataceae > JBGQCZ01. The sequence goes on from JBGQCZ010000145.1 coordinate 138, forward strand.
CTGACCGTGTTGGTGATCTTGTCTCGATGGATCATGGCCGCGAATAAGCGATCGTCGAGACCGTCGAGGGGCCGGGTCGAGCTCTTGGCCACTTGCGTGATCGGGAATGTCGTCGATGAAACCGTGATACCGAGGTTTCCAGAAATCGTCGGTGTGGCGCTGCCGGGGTTAATCACCCTCTGGATATTAAGTTTGCTAAACACATTTGCGTCGGTGCCGACGAAATAGCCTTCAGTGGCGTTGGGATCGTCGTTATTAACGCCCTGGGGAACGTAAATGCCCGTCGTGCCCGTGCCGATTTGCCGAAACGCCGTCACGGTAAGTGTGCCGTTGATGAGGTCAGCTTTGTTGATGACGAACCCGGTCCCGCCATAAAAACTGGGATTGAACATCACCACGCCGACATACAAAGCGAATTTGTCCACTCCCAGCGTGTCGTAGTCGGCGAAATTGTTGGTATCGACGTTGGGCGTCGCGCCCACGAGGTCCTGCTGGAACTGAAAGAAGCTGAAGCTACTCACACCGGTAACGGTCGAGGAGTTGCTGACGGCAATCATTACCCGATTGGGAGTGCTCGTCGTGATGGCGGTAACGAACCACCGGCCCGACAAACGATCGAAGCGAATGTGCGGATCGCTCGGGCTACCGCCGTTGCGCACCGAATTGAAAAATGTGTTAGCGCTGGCGTTGAGACCGCCAAGGTTGCCTGCTTTGTCGAACACCTTAATGCGGCCATTGGCGGCGACCAGGATTTGCGTGTTGCTTACGTCGCCCGTACTGTCGGGTGGAATGAAGCCGGCTTCCGAGAGCTGCGGGCCGAGAAAGCTGATGCCGATCGCCGGCATCGCTCGCGGTTCGAGTTCTTCGAGGCCCCCGCGATCGAGATAACACCCCAGCCGGGGTGCGATTCGAATCGGTCGGGAAGCACGTGGCTTTCGCGATAGCCATTTGCCGATAGGACGGAACAACATGGGGGTGCGGTCCTTGACTCAAGTCGACGATCATTCGGTTGCTTGGGGAATGCTCTCGCCGAGTTTCGACATTAATCTCGCGTGCCTCTGCGTGCAAACAAATTTCACAATTCGGGACAATCATTATTTGATGGGGCAAGGTCGGGAGGGCGAGGCTCCTGCCGAGCCGATCTTGCGGGCGGCTTGGCAGGAGCCTCGCCCTCCCGATCCATCAATCGCGGATTGACCGAGCATTAGAGTGAAACCTCGAGGACGCGCAGGTCGTTCGTGACGCCGACGGCCAGGCCACCCGTATCGTTGGCCGCGCCCAGCGCCAGGGCGAAGCCGAATCCGTTCACTTTGAGCGAGCCAACTTGCTGAGCCGCGAAGCCGAAGGAGTCGGTTCCGTTGATCGAACTCGGTGTGCCCAGAGCCAGGCCGCCGATGGTAATGCTGGCGATCTTGGAAACGATCAACGCGCTGTCGGTTCCGCCCGCGATCTTGGCGTTGAGAGCCGTGTTCACCCCAGTTGCCAGCGTGCTGGCCAACCAGTCTCTGCCTACCGTGACCGCTCCGATTTGCGCGTCGGCATTCGACTCGAGAAGATTCACGTCGTATCCGCCGAGGATACTGGCAAATTCGACTCGCCCTCCGACCGCGATCTTACCGATCGCCAGGTCCACCTTGGCGGTGGGCAATACCGTGTGCTGACCGCGTGCGGAGATGATGACGGACGAACTGCCGTCCAGGCTGCTGTGGCCGACGATGCTGCCGACAACCGTAATGGCGCCGATGTCGTCGCCGGCGCGGATCGAGGCATTGGACGTCAGGCTGCCGACCGTGCTGGTATCGACGCCGCTCACGATCGAGCCGCCGATCGAGACGCTGACGATGCGGCCAAAGGTGCTTTCGATGTATCCCGACCGATCGAGCGAGTCCGCGGTCCCGCTAATGCTGGCGCCGATCAGATCGTGGCCGATCTTCACGGCCCCCATGTCGCCCTGGCTCAGAATCTCCCCGCTATCGGTGTTCGATCCGCCCAGCAACGAACCGCCAATCGTGACGGACGCGATCTTGCCGAGGGTTTGAATCAGAGCCGAGGCGGTTCCGTCCCCGCCCTTGACATCGCGGCCGACCCTCAATGCGCCCATGTCGCCGGTGCTGAAAATGTACCCGCTCAAGTTGTTCGAACCGCCGATCAACGATCCGCCCACCGCGATCGATGTTACTTTGCCGGAGCTCAATAGCACTCCGGTATTGGACCCAGCTCCGCCCAGAATGTCCCGGCCAACTTTGACTGCCCCCATGTCGCCACCGGAAACGTAACCGCTCTGGTCCCCCGATCCTCCCGAGAGCGATCCGCCAATTGTCAGGCTGCCGAATTTACCTCCGCCTTGAATCAGGCCAGAGACGCCACTCGTTCCGCCCTGCACATCGCCGCCTATGGTCAGTGTGCCGATGTCACCGCCGATGAGGATTTCGCCGCTGTCAGCGTTCGAGCCGCCGACGAGCGAACCACCGACGATCGCGCTCGTCAGTTTTACATTGCTTTGAATCAGACCCGAATTCGGGCCCGAGCCGCCCAGCACATCGTGGGCCACCAGAATCGCTCCCAGGTCGCCAATGCTGAAGATTCGGCCGCTGTTCGAATTCGACCCGCCGATCAACGAGCCGCCGACAGTCGCGGATGCAAGCTTTGCGCCGCTTTCAATCGCGCCGGAAGACGCGCCCGACCCGCCCTGCAGATCGTGGCTTATCTTGACGGCCCCCATGTCGCTAACGCTTGAGATGACTCCGCTGCCCGTCCCCAATCCTCCCACCAACGCGCCGCCGATGGTCGCCGAGGTCAGTCGCCCTTGGCTTTCGATCCGGCCGGAATTGACATCCGATCCGCCCAGCACGTTGAGGCCGATTTTCACCGCTCCCATGTCGCCCTTGCTGAAAATCCTGCCACTGGCTGAACTTGATCCCCCGATCAGCGCGCCGCCGACGCTTACGCTGGTCAGTTTGCCGTCGCTGTGGACTTCACCAGAGTTGACGCCAGCGCCGCCGCGTACCGTCTGGCCGATCGTCACCGCGCCCATGTCCTTGCCGCTGAAGATCTGGCCGGCATTCAGATTCGATCCGCCGATCAGCGAGCCGAGTATCGTTACGCCCGCGATTTTGCCGCCGCTGTGAATCAAGCCAGTATTGGCTCCCGAACCACCCTGGATATCGTTGCCGACCTTCACGGCCCCGAGGTCGCCGACGCTGGAAATCTCACCGCTGTCGGCGTCCGATCCCCCGACCAACGCGCTGCCAATCGAAAAACTGGTCAATTTGCCTTGACTGAAAACCATGCCGGAATTTGATCCAGTTCCCCCGAACACGTCGTGGCCAACAACCACAGCGCCCATGTCGCCGCCGCTGGCAATGTAACCGCTCTGACTGGTCGATCCTCCAATCAGTGAACCGCTGATGGCCAGGGACGAAATCTTGCCGCCGCTGATGATTTGGCCGGAACCGAGTCCGATTCCCCCTTCTACATTGCCGGCGATCTTCACCGCGCCCATGTCGCCGCTGCTGAAAATCGCGCCGCTGCTGTCGTCCGAATTCCCAATCAGCGAGCCGCCAATCGAGATGGACCCCACTTTGCCATCCAACCCGTCGTTCACGAGAATATGAACGCCGACCATATCCGCTTTCACGACGAGCGTGCCCAACGCGCCGATGAGATCGCTTTGCAGACTGCCGCCGGCGGCCTGCGTATCCAGACCGAATCGGCCCATGGACCGTACGGTCAGGGATTTCAATGCGGGCGCGAGTGGATCGCTATCGCCCGCATCGATCTGGCCCAGATCGCCGCCCACATTCACCACCCCGAGATCGCGGCCCGTTGAATTGATGTAGCCAATATTCACGAGGCCATCGCCGCCGGTCTTCGTGCTGTGCGTCGCAACCGCGGTAATGCCAATGCCCGCGGCCACCGCGCCGATCCCCGACAAGTCGATCGAGCGCAACTGCTGTTTGGTTGCGTTACTGCCGTTTACGCTGCCAGTGTCGAACACGAACACCCCATTGACGTTGCCCACGTTGAGGATGGGTTTGGCGAACGTGATGGCGACATTGTCGCCGTCGATATCTTGGAAGGTCAGCTTGGTGGCGCTGACCAACGTGGCCGGGGCGTCGCGGGTTTCGAGTTGTTCGAGGCGAAGAACGGAACGGGGGCGGCATAGGTTGCGGCGCATGGCAGAAACTCAAAAATTGGAAGCAGTGTACAGACGCATAGCGTTGCGCCATGCCACTAGAGCTGGGGAGAGGCACGAGCAACTATCAAGTCCGGATTATGGTATTGCTGACGATTGGGAATGCCAGGGATCGCACGCCACTTCTTGAAATTGTCACAAGTAATGCGACATCCATTGATCCCGTCAGCTAACGCCGGCCCCGCGACTACAATTTGCACCAGCGGTCCGATCCCGATCGGCATGAGGCGACACGGGGATGAATCCAGGCAACACCGCGTCAGATTGGGAAATCGCACCCATCAGAGTCGCGAGGCGCTGCAGATTCGGCATCGCGCTTGGCAGCGACGCCACGATCGAGACCGATCCCGTTGCCGCCGCCTACCGGAACGGGAGTCTCGCCCCTTTGAGTAGTCTGATCGAAGTTGCCTTGAGAGTCCTGAAGCCAGGGCACCGAGTTTTGGATCTTGGGGCTCATTTAGGAGGATTTGCGCTGAGCGCGGCTGCCCTCGGCTGTGAGGTCATTGCTGTCGAAGCGGCGCCGAAGAATGCCAGTTTGCTTCAGATATCCGCCGATTACAACCACTTCCAAAATCTGCAGGTCGTCCATGCCGCCGTCGGCGATCAAAGTGGAACAATCGAGTTTTCATGCCACGGGCCTTGGGGCCATGTAGCAACCGCTGCGACCGCGATGCCATTCGTGACGGTGCCCGCAATTCGAGTCGATGACCTGCTCGCTCAACAACAATGGGAGACCCTTGACTTTGTCAAATTGGACGTCGAAGGTTCTGAAATCCGAGCACTACGGGGAATGCCCAAGCAGCTCGGACGGCCCGACGCGCCGATCATTTTCTTTGAGTCGAACACCCACACCTTGGGCTTTTACGGTCGCAGCCATCGGGACCTAAAGAACGAACTGCGCCGTGCCGGTTACGCGATTTACGAGGTAAGGCCTTGCAACCTGATTCCCTGTCGCGACGAAGACGAGCAGGTGCAGACGGTCCAGGATTACCTCGCTTGCAAGCGGTTGCCGCCGGGACTTTCCGCCCTGGTCAGTTCCGCTTCGACTTCGGTATGGCGGCGAATCGCTCGATGGCTGGGCGTGACCGGCATGCGGCATTGAACCGGTCGCGGACCGCTTGTGTCCTTGGCCATAGCGGCGAGGGCATTCGTTCGCTATGCTGGAGTAGGTGTGGAACCGAAGGAGGAGCCGCCGATGGACGCTACCCATGCTGCGCTGAGCCGCGCGGCGTCTGCGTCCCGCTTGCTGGGCTGGATCAATTTCTCCGACGGCCGGCCGGATCCGAAGTGGCAGCGGCAACTCGACGACGCTTACAACGTCGTTGTCGGAGCAGGGGCTAAGAATCCGTGGGAAGCCCTGCGCGCCTGGCTTCTCGCCGAACTCGGCGGGCTCGAACGCAGCGACAACGCGGCTTTTCGCGATTGCTCGCAGGCCCGCGCGATCATTTCGCTCGTGTTTGACGATGTTCTTCCTGCCTATCGGCAACACCACTCGGAACTGCTCGGTCATCTGAGCGATGCCGACTTGTTCACAGCGTTTTTCGTGGCGCGAGTGTTTGAGGCCGTGTTGGCCCAAGGTTCGCCCTGGGATGAGACGGACCGAATCACCCGCGGCGTGCTTAAGAAACTCAACGACTTTGTCGGCCATCGCCCCATCGCCGTGTTGGAAAGCCGCCCGCAAACCGATTTGTATCCGCACGAGCGCGTGCGGCCGGTGCCGCTTTACATCAGGGGCGCCGGCGTGGCCCACGGCCGCTATCGCGAAATGATTTCGCTCGCTCTCGATATCCTCGAAAAGACCGATCCCGACCTGTTGCAGGAAGCTTGCTTCGATCCGAATTTGCTGGATGAACTCGCCTTCGATCCGCGGCCGTACGATCATGGGCATCCCGTCAATCGCCGGCCGAATTATCTCTTCGGCGAATGGGACCCGCATCTCATCGACGAGCAAGGCCGCTTCCGCCGCTTCGTCGTCCGCAAAGCCACGCTCGATTCGATTCTCACCCGCATACCGGAAAAAGACTCGCGCGAGGTGACTCGCGCCGAGCGAATCCAAGAGACGGGGGCGGTCTTGGCCGGCACGATCTTGATGGCCGCGGGCACGAGCGGAACCGGGCCGACGGCATTTGATTCAACCGTCACGCTCTCGAAACTGGTGCCGCGCATCGCCCGCTATCGCGATGCGTTTTACAAGCGGTTGATTGCCGGCATCGGCGGCGAGTACGGCGAAAAGCTTCGCGTCGAGTCGCAGAAGTTCCGTCAGCCGTTTGGCTCGGCCCGGCAACACTTGAATCAAGAACTGGCCCGGCAACGGGCGGTCGAGTTGCAAGAGAGCCACCTCGCCTTGTTGTTTGCCGAGATGGGTTACCCGGAAGCGAGCCGGCAGCGTGCGGCGGGCATTTCGGCGGTGTCGGTGCGGATGCTGGCGGAGATGCGGTCGCGGCTGGCTTCAGGTCAACTCGCGGTCGAAAAGGGCCGTCTGGCCGAAGCCGCGACGCTCTTGTCCGAATGCGAGGATTTGTTGCACCGGGGAATCGCGTGCGGCGCGGTGGCCGATCCGTGGAGTGCCCTTGGTTTTCAGGGCCTGTTTCCGCTGTTCAATTCGCGAGAGGACAGTGTTCGCGACACGCGGCTCGACGACCTGATCGAAACGATGTCGCGGATTTTTCTGTTGTATGCCGATCTATTGTCCGCCGCGGCGTGGGCGGGTGAGGACGAACTTGGGAAGAAGCTGAATCGCAGCCTGGAACGGACCGCGGTCTGGTGGGACAAGCACGCGGCGTATGAAGTGAGCGACTTGCCAAGGGTCCATGGCGGAGAGCGGGCCGCGGCCGCCGTCCATGTTGCCCAAGCGCTGGCCGGCGTGCGCGGTTCGAGTGCCTCCGCAAACGATCTGGCCTTCTGGCGTCAACACCGCGACGGCTTTCGCGCGCCGTCGGCATTTGCGCAAGTCGTCGATGCGCTATTGCGGCAGGGCAACCTCCGGGCGGCCATGGCGCTGTTGACGACTTGGTTGAGCGAAGCCGGCGAGATTCCGCTCGAAGAGGGTGAAGCGTCGTTTCACGCGCTGGCACGCCGCTGGCTGCGAGAGGCAATCGAATCAACCGTGCCGGCCGAGGAGCGAATTCCGCTGATCGCGCGTTTCTTTGCCCACCTCGAAGCCAATGCCGACGACCTGTGGAGCGTGCCCGAACTGAATGACGGGTCGAGTGAGCTGTGGGACGACGACGAGGACGAGAAGGAAGATGTGTTTGAGGCGGCGTACGAGGAAATGTCGTATCGCGACAGCACCGACGACGGCGAGGAAGGCGCCGTGGCCGGCGGCGGGGAACCGCATGAGTATTTCTCATTGGAGGACGAAGCGGATCGGCTCGAGGGCCGGCTGGAGTTTCTGGCCACCGTTTCGCGATTGTGGCAGGAGGCCGTGCCGTTCGTGCGGCCGCATGTGACCGCGAACCGCGATTTGGCCGACGCCGTGACCGGCTGGTTATCGGCGGCGCGGTCCTGGCAGGGCCCGCTCATCGAACTGCTCGACCGATTGCACGGTTTGAAAGTCCCGGAACCGGTGGGCGGGTTCGAGGACGTGATGGAGTACGATCGGCGACGGATGCTTCGCGAGCAATTGGCGGAATCGATTATCGAGACGGCGTTGGAAACGGGCCGGGCGGTGCGATTGCTGGGCGGCATATCCAGCGAGCGGGTGCGTAAGGCGGAACACGATCCGTCGTGGGAGCCGCTGGCGTTGCGCCTTGAAGCGGCGGTGGGCGCCGGCGACGCTCCGGCCGTGCGCAAACTGTTGCCGCGATTCCTGGCCGAATTCCGCGCGCAGCCGCTTTTGTTCGTGCCCATGTCCGCGGGCGGCCATCCCGGCGAAATCCTGCGCTCACGTCAAGCGCAAACCATGATTCGCTCGCTGCTCGAACAGCTTCCGCGCCTCGGTTTGATTCGCGAAACCTATCACTTGATTCAGATCGCCAAATCGATGGAGCAAAATGCGCCGCCCGAAGGCCGCAAGATATCCGAATTCGATCATCTGTTTCCGATCGCCCTGCAGTCTGTCTTGGAAACGCTGCTCGATGCGGCCCATAGCTGGCCGCCGGACGACCTCGCCGGCCACGAGTCCTTGGTCGATTTGCTGCGGCGCATCACCGAATCGTTTCTCAACTTGTGGGTGGCCCACAGCCAGACCCTGCGGCTCTCGGTGCTGCAATCGCCCCCGCCGGACGCTGACTGGGACGGGCTGCGCGATTTCGTGCGCGAGTACGGCAGCGATTTGTTCACCCCGCAATTTCTGGCTCTCGCCAATCTGCGCAGCGTGCTGCATCGCGGCACCGATAATTGGATTGACTCGCTCGGCACCGAGCCGGAGCCGTGCAAGCTCTGGGAACACATCGAATCCGGCGAGCTCGATCGGTCGCGGGCAGTTGGCCTGGTCGAATATGTCGTGCAAGCGATGATCGAACATCACGAAGAGTATCGCGATTACAATAGCACAACGACCCAGTCCGATTACGGCGAAAACCTGCACTTGCTGCTCGACTTCCTCAAGATCAAGGCGAATTACGACCGCTACGCGTGGAAGATGCGCCCGCTGGTGCAGGCGCACGCCGTGCTCTGCCGCCGCGGTAAAGACGAAGACGCCGTCCGCTGGCAGGCAAACATGGCGAACTTCACGCGGAAATTGGCCGATCAGCTGCTCGACGAATTGACGGTGCTCGAACAAGAACACGGCTTGAAACTGCGCACCGTTCGCGATCGGCTCGAGGAACGTTTCGTGCGTCCCCTGATCATCGAGCGCTTGTGCGCCAGCGTGGAACCGGCGATTCGCGAAGCGGCCGACCTGCCGACAGACGCCGGCGCCTTTCCAAGCCTCGAAGAACAATTGCACGCGCTGACGGACAAACCCATCGGGATCGGTCTGGATGCGCCCGAATGGCTGGAGCGGCTCGAAGACGAGGTAGAGGACGCGCGCCGGCGAAAAGCCGACGGCGAGCACGCTCTGCAGCGCGGACTGGCGCCGGGCGTCACTCTCACTTTTGCCGACCTGCAGCGCCAATTGGCCGAATGGGACAAGTCGATCTAGGGATCGCAATTCACGAGTGTCAGACCTTTACTTCCCAGCCGGGCAACGATGGGTTAATTGAGAACGAGTTGGACTTGGGCGGACCCGCAAAGTATTGATCGAAGCCCGCGCTGCCGTCCACATAAACGGTGCCGAGGAACACGCCATGATCGTCTAAATCGTCGTCGATGC